>ONVE01000127.1 GCA_900321215.1 uncultured Eubacterium sp.
GCTGATCTTCCTTATATCTGAGTAATCTTCTTTACTTATCAGCTTTGTAGTACTGCCCAGTCCCAATACAATAGTTGATGTATTATGAAGAAGTGCAGACGCTGACGGAGGGAGAATTCCGAACAATCCCAGCACTATAAGTCCTGTATTGAAACCGACTATCGTTCTGTAATTAAATCGTATTCTTTCCATGAGTCTGTCACTCAGTTTCTTAAGCATTACAAGGCTGTACAGATCATCTGATCCGATAGTAATATCAGCTATCTGTCTGGCTATCTCCGCTCCGTCACTTATTGCAATTCCTGCATTCGCAGCAGAAAGTGCCGGAGAATCGTTGATACCATCTCCTACCATGATCACCTTGTATCCGGCATCTATTTTTTCTTTGACAAAACGTGATTTATCTTCCGGAAGAACTTCAGCATAGTAATTATCCACTCCGACCTTTGCAGCGATCCTTTTTGCAGTACGCTCACTGTCTCCTGTCATCATGACGATATGTGCAATTCCATTTTCTCTTAAAGCCCTGATAACCTTATCCGCTTCCTCTCGAACAGGGTCTTCAATAAGGATCACAGCAGCAAGCTTTCCATCCTTCGCATAATATAAATGCGAATACTCATCCGGTAAAGCCTCAAACTGCTGCAGCTTATCATCTGAGATAACAACGCCTTCATCTTCAAATATAAAATGATAGCTTCCGATCAACGCACGCTTTCCGTTAATCTCTGATGATATTCCATGCGCAACGATATATTCAACCTCAGTATGAAGCTCATCATGTGTAAGGCCTGCATCTGCCGCAGCTTTTACTACAGCATTTGCGATGGAATGAGGGAAATGCTCTTCAAGGCAGGCAGCCTCCCTGAGCAGTTCATTTTCGTCTTCTCCATTAAAAGAAATGACAGACTTTACCACAGGCTCGGCCTTGGTCAGTGTGCCTGTTTTATCAAACACGATCACATCTGCCTCTGAAACTGCCTCAAGAAATCTTCCACCTTTAACCGTAATTCCTCTCTCCCCTGCTTCTCTTATCGCAGATAAAACAGATATTGGCATAGCCAGCTTAAGCGCACAGGAATAATCCACCATCAAAACAGAAACAGCCTTCATCACATTTCTGCTGAAAAGATATGTAAGTACGGCTCCTGCAAATGTATAAGGCACCAGTCTGTCCGCAAGCCCTTCCGCTTTACTTTCAAGACCGGATTTCAGTTTCTCTGATTCTTCGATCATACGAACGATCTTGTCATATCGTCCGCTTCCGCTTACAGCAGTTACTCTTATAGTGATCTCGCCCTCTTCTACAACAGTACCTGCAAATACAGCAGCCCCTTCCGCCTTTCTTACAGGTATGGCTTCTCCGGTCATTGATGCCTGATTTACAAGGGCGTCTCCTTTTTCGACAACACCGTCAAACGGAATGATATTACCCATACGCACTACGACCAAGTCGTCCGTTTCGATAAGACCTGCATCCGTCTGGATTTCTTCACCATTTTCCACTTTCCATACACGGGTTATATTGAGAGACATCTGTCTGGCCAGATCTGTTGCACACTTCTTGCGCGTCCATTCCTCCAAAGTATCTCCGATATCCAAAAGAAACATAACTGAAGATGCCGTAGAATGATCCTTGACAAGGGTGGATGCACTTATCGCTACAGCATCGAGGATTTCCACTTTCAGTTTTTTCTCCGGAATGGTCTTTAATCCACGCCATATATATCGTAAAGACTTAAAGCATGTTAAAACCGTTCTTACATGTGCCGGTAAGAACAGTTTTTTTCCATAATGTTTAACTATAGAAGAAACAACATCCTCATAATACTTTGCATTCAGTTCTCTTGCAGAGCTTTCAAAGAAATACTCCGGTACATCTATCTTGTCCGCAGAATAATCACGAATGATCCTTATGATCTCATCCCTGCTTCCTGAATACTTGATAACAACATCGGCAGTACGCTCATAAACTACCGCCTTTTCAATGCATTTGAACCCTTGAAGATAATATTGAAGCGTATCAGCTTCCCTGAAATCGAGTCTTGATCTGTTTAAATGTATTCTCAGTCTTCCGGGAATATCATGTTTTATAACAGCATTCATAATCCATACTCTCCATTCATTCTTCTGTAGTTTCTTCTTTTATATCCTCTTCCTGTCCATCTACTGTAGTTTCTTCTATTATCTCCTCTTCCTGCCCCTTTACTGCCCTATCTTTATTGATCTGCTTTGCGCCTTCATAAATATCCTGACAGTTTTCCTGAATGATCATTGCCTGATCCACTACCGCATCTCTGGCTCTCAGTACAGCTGCTGTGCAATGAGTATACGCTTTCTTAGCGTCCCTTCCTGACAGTATCTTTATTCCTGCCGTACCAAACAATACTCCTCCTGCAAAAAGTCCAAGTTTACTCCAATTCATTTTTTCCACTCCTTTCATAGTGATTAGCATCCGCTAACTATGCATCAAAAAAATATGTTAGAATCAACTAACCTATGATGAGTATAGTTAGCATATGCTAATTTGTCAAGCGGATATATCCCCTCCTCTGTTACTGTTGTTTATTTTGTTAATATATGGTAACCTTTTATTAGCGATTTATGTTTCAGAATATGATAATCTGATATTAATCATATCATTATGGTCAGGGGGTTTTTACATGGCATTACAGGAATCCGGAGAAATGTATCTTGAAACAATATATGTTCTATCCCAGACATCGAATACCGTCCGCGGGATTGATATTGCAGACTATTTAGGTTATTCAAAGCCATCTGTCAGCCGCGGAATCGGACTTCTTAAGGATGAAGGCCTCGTTATAAAGGATTCAGAAGGTTATTATAAACTGACCGAGGCTGGAAAAGCTCTTGCAGAACATATATATGAACGTCATACTGTTCTTACCAGAATGCTTATCAGCCTCGGTGTTGATGAGAAAACGGCTGCAGAAGATGCATGCCGCGTTGAACATTATATAAGTGATAAAACCTTCACTGCCATTAAAAACCATATGCTTGCAATGCTTGATAAATAGTATCTTCAGTAGCAGCCATAGCACGGAGAGTCATCTCCAGAAGCTTATCCAGCTCCCAGCCAAGCTGATCAGCTCCTCGCTCTATTACTTCTCTGGAACAGCCTGCTGCAAAGCCCTTACTTTTATATTTCTTCTTCAGCGATTTCAGTTCCATATCTTTGGTACTCTTTGACGGTCTCATAAGAGCTGCCGCTCCGATAAGTCCGGTAAGCTCATCAGCCGCAAAAAGCACCTTTTCCATCTCTCTGGTTGGTTCAACATCAATAGTTACCCCGCATCCTACGGTAATACCATATCCATGTGAACAAACAGCGTGAATGATATCTTCACTTACGCCGCCCTCTCTTAAAAGCTCTGGTGCCTTAAGGCAATGCTCTTCCGGATAGATTTCAAAATCAATATCATGAAGAAGTCCAACAATTCCCCAGTATTCTGCTTCATCACCATATCCCAGTTCCTCCGCATACCATTTCATAACGGCCTCTACTGTCAGCGCATGCTGAATATGAAAAGAATCCTTATTATATTTTGTTAAAAGTGAAAATGCTTCATCTCTTGTGATCATTTTATCCCTTTTCCTCCCTGCAGTATTTTTCAAATAATAATACCACACGTCATCCTTCCGCAACAGATTAATTCTTATACTGAAAATCTATAAATAGTTATTAATATAGGAAATTACTGTCCTGCATCTCCTCAATTTTAAACTTTTCGGGCAATATTATGTCAACAAAATCAACTGCAAATCGCCGCTTAAATTTTTAGTTAAAATTTTAACTTATTTTTTAGTTCACATTTTGTTCAAATCTCACTTCAACCCACAGAGGCAATTATTACAAATGAGCTAAAAAATGAACACGATCATCCTTTTTGTGCATTACGCACAATCACTATGTGTATATTTTGTTAATATTAATAGAAAATATTTCTTGAAAAGCTCAAATAATAGCTATATAATTTGAACGAAATATGAACAAAATATGAACATAAGAACAAATTGTGAACAGAATTATTAGTAGCTTGGGTATATTGGTTTTTTGTCTGGAGGGAAGGAAAAATGGACAAACGTGGAAAGAAAAGTACTAATAAGGGTTTTACCCTCGTTGAACTGATTATAGTCATCGCTATAATGGCAGTTCTCGCAACTGTTATCGGATTACGTGTAATTCGATATATTGAAAAAGGCCGTCAGGCTCAGGATGTTCATAATGCCAGCCTGATCAGAAATGCACTTAATGTATATCCGTTTCCAAGCAGATTTCAGGGCAGAGTTGTAGATTATACTGATCCTGAAACCGGAGAAACAGAAAGCTACAGGAGAGGCTGGGTATACGTTGACAAAGACGAGATAAGATGTTCTGACCAGAGCACTGCTCTTGCAATGATCTTCGCAGGTCTCGTACATGTAAGTCCTGAAACCGAACAAAAGCTTTTGGATAATGAAGAAAGCAGTGTAAAGTGGTTTCCAAACGGTCCTGATGGAGATTATATCAGAAGATCAGGAATTGACGAATATGTATTCAAGAACGCTTTAACTGTTCGTGCCACAAAAACCTGGAATACATACCAGCTCGATGTATATATCGATGATGCCGGCGAGCTTCATTTAGGAGCAAGCGCTTCTAATACCATCAGAGCAGCAGGCGGACATGAGAAGGATAAGGAAACTGCAACACTTTTTGCCAAGAAGCTTGGTTTAGACGGCGCCTTCAACACACCTATCGGTGGACAGTATACCGGAAACTAATTAAACAATGCCTATAGCACTTAAGCCATGTAATATATAAGAACCAGCCGATTTAGTTCGACTGGTTCTTTTTATGTTATAAATAGCTATATCTCGCAAAGTACAAGTCGCTCATTCTTCATATCATAATATAGCCACAAATTTTCTTCTGAAGTATCAAACACCCGCAGAATACCACTTTCTTCATTTTCCACATTCATAATGCTTTCAGTAATATCCTTATATCCGGAAATCATCTCCGGATCATATCTGCCGGTACTTTTTCCTTCAAAAACAGCTGTATACAATATTCCAGCCTCCACAAGGTCCTGAAAGATGTGGCTGCCATAGCTAAGCTCCGGAATATATCCGACCCGCGATTCCGATATTTCAGCGATCATAGTAAACTCACTTATATCCGAGAAAGCAGATGGAACACCAAGCTCGGGAGAAGATGTACAGATACGCCCCGGCGTTAGCAATATCATTTTCTTGTTCTTTCCACGGAAATGCCAGTTTACCTCAGACAGATACTTTTTAATATCATACTTCTTACGATACGGCATACTGTAATACTTTACCGGATCGATATATACGAGAATATCCACCTGCTTCTTTCTTGAAAAGCCCATAGACACGCCCTTTGTTTCAAGAAGTGTTTTTTCAGGCAGGATGCTTTCCGGGATATCAACATTTTCTCCATCCTTTGAAACCTGAAGCGGTCTGCACTGCAGCAGATCTATGACATATCCTCCATCCTGAGACAGGTTGATAGTATATTCCGTATCCACCGGATATTCATATTGTTCCTGAATGATTCCCAGAATGTCCTTCATATCCTGCATAAGCGCATTGTTTTGGGTCAAGCCTTCGCAGCTTACAAAAACAACCTCACGCCTTTCGCCTCTTTCCCTGAACATTCTCTCCGTATCCGTATTATGAGAATAAAGCATATTTTTCTGATAAAATGGTATCTTTCCGTTGATCTTAAGCGGATCAAAGCCTTCCACCCTGCCGGATTCCAGATTAATAGCGTCCACTATCCTCTGCGAATACTGCTGTCTGTCTGACATTGTACTGTGAATTACCTTCGTTGGTGCATCAAGTGCAACCATTCGCGGATATGATCCGGTTCTCCTGTCAACCGCTCCTGTTCCGAGACCCATTACCAACCGCAGCATACCTGACTCAGTCCGGACATTACCAATCCTATAGGGGCTCATGGAATAACCAACTCCCGCTGCACAAGGCATAAAGAAACCATCGTATCTTGAACCAGACACACGCTGAACAAGGATTGCCATCTGCTCATCCCTCTTCTCAAGTCCTCTTCTTTTTCGATAATCCAGTGCGGAAGTACTCATCGTACTTGCATATACCTCTCTTATCGCGTCTTCAAATTCCTTTAGTCTTTCTTCAAGAGTACCCATATTTCCGCAGAATACGGATTCATATTTGCCCGCAAATGCATTTCCAAAGCCATCCTCCAGTATAGAGCTTGATCTGGCGATAAAAGGATCATTTCCATAATAATCCAGAATTCTCTTTAACTCAGCCTCAATTCCGGCAGAAAATTTTCCGTTTCTGATCTTTTCAGCAAATTCTTCAGCCAGTTCAAAATATCCCTCTTCTGTTCTCTGGCGGATTCTAAGGTCCCAAAAACCATTTTCAACTATATATGAATAGAATACGTCTGAACCGATATAGTACGAATCATGCGGTTCTATCCGTGAGAAGATATCCGGTCGGTTATTCTCGATCAGTTTTCTGGCGAGCAGCATTCCACAGGCTTTACCGCCTATCATGCCGGTTCCTACCATGCGCGCATGAACCTCAAAATAATCCTCTGGATTAAAGTTCTCCTTTATAAGC
>ONVE01000129.1 GCA_900321215.1 uncultured Eubacterium sp.
ACCAACTATTTACCGGCCAACCGACCAACTATTTACCGGCCAACCAGTCATACATTCACCGGTTCCCCTGCCGCTTTCTATAGTTTTATCACATTTGCCCTGCGTAAACAACATATTGTCTATGAGTTTCCTTCCGTGCTTCCTTTTCGGCTTTACAAACTCCCCCCTCCGTTTTATAATAATAACGTTATCTGATGTATGGATTGCCGCGTTTCCACGCGAAGCCCTGCGATCCTTGAAGCATTCTTAGATCAGATTTGCAAATATCAAAAATTATAATACAGGAGATAAAAAATGATAAACTTTAAGATAGGTATACTTGGAACCGGAAGCATTGCAGCCAAGATTGCAGAAACCATAGAAAAGCTTGATTCCTTCGAGATCTATGCTGTCGCTTCCCGCGATGCAGCCCGTGCTGAGGAATTTGCTTCAAAATACAGCATCAAGAAGAGCTACGGCTCATATGACGAGCTTGTAAATGACCCTGAGGTTGAGCTTGTTTACGTTGCAACTCCTCATCAGTGCCACGCAGACAATGCTGTTCTTGCATTAAATGCAGGAAAGCCTGTTCTCGTTGAGAAGCCATTTTCTTATAACAACAAGACTGCTCAGGATGTATTTGCTCTTGCCCGTGAGAAGAACCTTTTCTGCGGCGAGGCTAACTGGCTCCGTTTCATGCCTCTTACCAAGCTTCTTATTACAGCTCTCAGAGAGAAGGCTATCGGCGAGATCCGTTATATGAACGCATCTCTCTGCTACGATCTTCGTAATAAGGAACGTGTTGTTAAGCCTGAATTTGCAGGCGGCGCTATACTCGACATCGGAATCTATCCGCTCACAGCTATCTTCCTTGCAATGAATTCAATGCCGGTTGCAGTATCTTCATCAAGCGTAAAGCTTTCAACAGGTGTTGACGCTATAGATACAATTCAGATGAACTTCACAAACGGACGTGCAGCAACATGCTTCACATCTATACTTTATAAGTCAGAAAATATGTGTACTATCTACGGTACAGAAGGCCGTATCGAGATTGACAATATCAACTGTCCTGAAGAGATCAGAGTTTACAATTTCAACAATGATATCGTTAAGAAGGCTACTCCTTCAGAGAGACAGATCAGCGGATACGAATTCGAATTCATCGCAGCTCGTGATGCTATCATCACCGGTAAGCTTGAATGTCCGGAAATGTCGCATAAGGACACTATCACAACCCTCAGCTTTATGGATATGCTGAGACGTTCATGGCAGGTATTTTATCCGCTTCCGGGCGAGGATACAGTCAAGAACCCTCCTATTCCAAAGCAGGTTGGTCCAAATGTACCAAAGGGTCCGGTTCAGACAGTATAATCAGACAGAAGGATATAAAAAAACCGTTCAGCTTCTATGCCGAACGGTTTTTTATATTTGTACAAATTTTATTTACTGAATATCTCAAACATTTCTGCCAGGGAAACCTGTCCCGGTGCAGAGCCGCTTCCAACTGATGAGAAGGTCATGGCACAGCCGTTTTCCTTACATTTTGTACGGGTTACCTTGCCTTCCTTACCCATTGATATTATCACGACCGGATGGTGTATGAATTCCAGCCCCGGTTTGCCGCGGCTTATATCCTTTGTAAGCTCCACCATTCTGTCCACGTCAAAATGGCTGTTAGGAAATGAAGCCATTTTCAGTATATCAGCTCCAAGTATCTCCATCTGACGGAACATTTCAAGAATCTCATCATTGTGAGGAGTCTTCTCAAAATTGTGGTTGGACATTATAACAGCCATACCGGCCTCATGAGCCTTGGCTGTCGCTCTGGCAACTCTGTAATTACCGGATTTCAGCTCGATATCGATGATATCTGCAAGCCTTCCGGCGATCACCCATTCCCAGATCTCTTCGATCATGCTTTCGGCACGGTCATGCCTCAGTTCTCCGCCTTCATCTTCGCTTCTATAGGTAAAAAGCAGAACTCTGTCAGAGAAAAGCTCCTTAAGCTTACTAAGAAGCTCCGTCAGCTTGATCCTGTCAGCAACATTATCATAATAATCTGCTCTGAATTCGATAACATCCACTCTTACATTCGGATACTTTTCCTCGAGACTCTTTGCCTCGCTTAAGATATTTCCGGCAGCAGACAGTATCTCCTCGTCATTTCTGCCAACGAGAGGAACGCAGATCTTAGGTTCACCATTTCCAAATATGCAGTTTTTAATTCTTGTCTCATTCATGGTATATTCCTCTTATCAGGCATTTAAAACATTGACTCAAATTCACAAATTGACATTAGTATTTATATACAGACAGCGTTCCCGCTAAGAGGAAACGCTGTCTGTATCACTAATTAATGATCATAATCATATCCGCCGTGTGACTTATACTTTTCAATTGCTTCGATAAGCTCTGGTGACAGAATGCTCTTAAATTCTTCCTCAGATGCCGTGAAGAAATTAACAAGCTTAGCTGATCCGTCCGGTGATTTCACAGAAGAATCAGTATATAAACCAACAAACAGATCTATATCTTCGATATCGCTGTCTGCAGATGCCTCAACATCCTTAAATGTCTTGAAAGAATCTACCGAACTTGCAGGATACACTTCAAATACCTTATCAAACTGAACCTCAAAGGTATTTCCGTGATCATTTGTAAGTACCTTTCCGCGAACACCGCCTATACCGTTATCGAAGAAGCTCTTGACAAGCACCTCCTGAGCGGACTCATCATATGAGACGACAAATAACATCGCATCCTGAGAAGTTCCATTATTAATGAATTTTACATTAAATGAAGTCTCTGCTCCGTTTGATGTCTTATGGCTGTCATAACCAAAATAAATCTCGGCCTTATTCTGATCCATCTCGAACATTACGCTGCCTTCAAGGCTTGAATATGGATCATCATTTCCAACAAAGCTTAAGTTTACACTAAACTTAATGCCCTGTCCCATGAAATTGATATCATAAACGAAATCAGCTGCAACGATACCGTCCTTATATTCATAAAGATTAACAACGATATCCTTTGAGATCAGCGAATTAATATATGACTTGATGAGTCCGATATAATTGGCCTGGCCGCTCATGTCATTAGCCATAGATTCCATTGCTACATCAACAGCATCAGATATTGCCTCCTGAAGCTTTTCCTTCGGGATAGTCACAACATACTTTGTGGCCTTTACAGTGTTGGAACCAAGAGTGATCTTCTCTGTTCCATCCTTGCTGTACTCAATGCTGTCGATAAGCTTCTTGTATATTCCTGTTAACTTATCTGTAGATGCACCGCTGATACCTGCCAGATATGCTGAGTATGCTTCTGCACCTTCTCCTGCAATTGACGCAATATATGACTGCATTGCCTCATTCATGGCATTTTTGATATCAACATAATAGTAGCCCGACATATCAGGTGATATGGTAGCTGAAAAACGTCCGTCCTTAAGGAATCCCTGTAAGCTCTTCTTTTCGCCGCGATGCTCTATATCAACAGTAGATGATGCTGAATTGCTGTTAACATCATAATCCAGAGTCGCATCGATAGAAGATTTACTCTCTGTATACTTTACGCGTATCCTTCCGCCTGTCTCAGCAAGAACCTTACAGAGGTTATCTCCTCCGATCACATCGCCAAGTTCATTAGCGGCAAGAACCTTCTTGCCGGTATTTGTTATAAACTTCTGGATATCTTCCTTCTTCGGCTTAAAGAGCTTCGGAATGAAAATGACAGCGCATATAGCAAGAGCGATCACCGCTGCAGAAATGCCTGCGATTATAGCGATCTTCTTCTTACCCTTCTTTCCCTTGGAGCTGTCTTCCACAGGAGCCTTTGCATCCGTGTACGGATTCTGTCCGCCTGTATACTGGTTCTG
>ONVE01000058.1 GCA_900321215.1 uncultured Eubacterium sp.
AATACCTGCATCATCTGTTGAAGTGTAAACCTCTCCGTCAGCATTAATGCAGTAAACATCCGACTCTCCTGAAACAAGTTCTTCATACACAGTGGTGTTGTTCCACTGACTATCATACTCTGCAACCGTAGTGCTTGACGAATCTGCATAGACAGTAAATCCGTCTGCTTCCGAATCATCAATTATTTCAAAGGTGGTATAATACCATGTCGAATCTGTCTCCACCTGAGTAAATATTGCCTGTGGATTCGCCCAGCCAAACTCACCAGTTAAATTAGCATCAGTTCCGAACGTAATACCTGCATGATTCCAGATATTGGCAATAAGTGTTGCAGAATCATCACTGTACTGATAATACAGTGTAAATGTAGAATATGCTTCCGCATACACCTTCTTGGCAGCCGGAATACCGCCAACCAGTGACAGCATCAGTGCGACTGCTGTAAGCATAGCCAGAAAACGGCTGCTTCTTTTTCTTCCTTTCTTATTTTCTTTCAAACTTCCATCTCCTCTCCCGGATGAATACATGCTGTTTATGATAAAACCGTTCGTTCCAACCAAACACTCCGGCTCATAGTACAGGAGTTACTTATGTTTTTTCGGTATTATCACAGCGTTGTCAGGTTACATTTTGTCCGTCAAGGCTGTCAATGCGCAAACGGTTGCGCCCTTTTCCAAACATATACTGATTATATAATCGAAACGTCTTTTTTTCTATTGACATTATCTTCATAATTTCTCAAAAATTTATAGTAAATATGCACAAAGAAATCAAGAAAACATGCGCAACTTTGCGCAATCTGACATAAAAACATCATAATACAGCCTGTTTCTGTTTACAGAAAACAGGCTGTATTAATGATGTGCCAAAGCACGAGGAATTAGCGGTTTTCGCAGAAAACCAGCGGTTTCCAAATGTTTTTGATTGCGGGAGTTTCGTTATTCAGCTTTCTCAAGATACCACAGCTGGCAGTCGCCGCCCCAGTAGGTATACTGTGCGATATTTCCTCCATTTGATGTGCTCCATCCATATACGTCAAGGCCTGATGCATTTCCGGATATCTTGGTCTTGATAGCGTATACTCCACTTGAAACCTCTACGACCTGGAATTTCTGGTTGTTGCCGCCATTTGATGTATACTGCGCTACATTTGTTCCATCAGCAGCACTCTTCTTTGCCACGTCAAGAACCTTCGAATAGCTTGAAGCGCCTGTATATATAGTGTAGTAACCATCGCCGTCCGAAACGAGCTTAAACTTCTGTGCAGAAGCTCCGCTGTATGAATACTGTTCAAGATTTGCGTTGTTAGAAGATGAACCAGAAGCGATGTTAAGGTACTTACCGCTGAACTTGCTTCTTATATAGTATGTTCCGTCAAGTGTTGAGCTTGTTGATGACGAGCTGCTGAATACTCCTGATGAAGTAGTACTTGACTTTCCTGCCATATCGTTAAATACGTAGAGCGACTTCATGGCTACTCCATTTGTATCAAAGAGCGCCATATTCTCCCATGAAGAGCCCTTATCCTCTGTTGCATAGAACTGAACCGAAGAGCTGTAAAGCTTCTCGTAATTACCTGAGGTTGAAGATGCCCAGCCTGTTCCGTAGGTTCCCCATGCAGAAGAATCTGTAGGGATCCATGACGGCTCCCAGTAGAATACGCCGAGACCGTAGCCTGAGCTGTAATTTGTATTTACTTTATTTACTGCCTCTGCAACCGCTCTTACGGCCTCTGCCTGTCCTGAAGCGCTCACATCATAATTCTGATAATTCATGCAGTAGCTTGAAACTGTATTTGAGGTGCTGTCAAGGTTGTCGAGAGTATATGGATAAGCTGTCTCGGAAACCATGACCTTCTTGTTATATGTCTTTGCAATGCTTGTAAGACTTGAAGCAAGATCACTCGCTGTACCGTGCCACATAGGATAATAAGATGTTGAATAAATATCATAATCCACGCCCTGTGTATTAAGGCAGCTCGCATACCAGGCACCATTTGTATTAAGATCAGTAAAATGAAGAGCCTTCTGGATGCTCTTTCCATAAGCAGCGTTTATATCATCTATAGCATAACAGCCCTGCTGCATAAGTGCCGCAACGCCCGAGCTTAAGTCCCATACATCATCATAAAGTCCGCCGACGCCGCACATAGAGCCATTTGTCTCATTTCCGATCTGAACTATGCCTACATCCACGCCATAGTCAAGAAGCTCTGAAACTGCCCAGTATGTGTATCCGTAAACTGCTGTCTTCTTCTGTGCGAGCGTATAGTCTGACCACTCCTTCGGTGCAAACTGTTTCTCCGGATCACTCCAGAAATCAGAATACTGAAAATCGATAAAAACCTTCATTCCCGCATCAGTCGCTCTCTTGCCGAGAACCTTTGCGTTGTAAAGATCAGTGTTGCCTCCGCCGTAGCCCTTGTAAGGCGAGCTTGAATCATACGGATCGTTCCAGATACGCAGTCTTACATAGTTGACGCCTGCTCCCTTCAGGATATCAAACATATCGCCCTCTGAACCGTCGAGATAATAAAATGATGTTCCCGCATTTTCAAATGCCGTAAGCGAAGAAACATCCACACCCCTGATAAAATCAGAAGGAAGCGAAGATATCGCCGACACGCCTGAAACACTGCTTGCCGCATAAGATTTTTTCTCCTTGTCAGAAGCTCCTCCACATACAGAAAGCCCTAAAAGAAGAGCCATGCATCCGGAGATCAGTTTGGTCCTTAAGCCTGTTCTTTTTCTCATTTGTAACCTGTCCTTTCTTCTACATAAACTATAAAGTTTCTGCGCAATTCTCCTGCATATCCCCATTGCGCAACCAACCCATTTTGTTGCGCATTTTTCATACAAAAATAAAACCCGCCACTTGCGCAACTCCCTTTCTCATTGTTGCGCAACCGGTTGTTCATTTCGGTGATATAAATATAGCATGAGCCATTTTTTTAGTCAAATTGTATTTCATCGTGATAATTTACAGAATATTTTATGCATATTGCACAAAGAAATTCAGTCCCCGGCAAATATGCTATGGTCACTTGCATATCATGGAGACAAAGAATATACTAAAAAAGAATTATAGAACAAAAAACCGGAGAGAGGTTCCGGCACAATAAAAGATTTAAAAGACAAGAGAGGTTACCATATGCCACCGATCACAAATGACTGGGCCGAAAAGCTCCAGGACGAATATAAGAAGGATTATTACCGCGAGCTGTTTCGTTTCGTCAGCTACGAATACAGCCATAACACAGTCTATCCACCGGGAGACGATATATTTAATGCCTTTCACCTCACTCCGCTGTCAAAGCTGAAGTGCGTGATAATCGGCCAGGATCCATACCACGAGCCGAATCAGGCTCACGGTCTCTCCTTCTCGGTCAAGCCGGGCGTTGATATCCCGCCGTCACTCATGAATATTTACAAGGAGCTTTCCACCGATCTCGGCTGCTATATTCCGAATAACGGCTATCTGGTAAAATGGGCCGAGCAGGGTGTTCTCCTTCTAAATGCTGTACTCACAGTCCGTGCACATCAGGCTGCGTCACATCAAGGAAAGGGCTGGGAGAATTTCACCGATGCCGTGATACAGATCATAGATAAAGTTGACCGTCCGATAGTATTCCTCCTCTGGGGAAGCTTTGCAAGAAGCAAAAAAAAGATGCTCACAAACCCGAAGCATCTGATACTTGAAGCGCCTCATCCGAGTCCGCTTTCAGTATACAGAGGCTTCTATGGTTGTAAGCATTTCAGTAAAGCAAATGAATTTCTTAAAGAGAACGGTCTTGATCCGATTGACTGGCAGATTGAGAATATATGATATCCTCCACCAGCTTTGCCAGCTCAGGATTGCTTGTCACTTTAAGCTAAGCATCCTTCCTGCTCTTTCTCTTTTTTAGATATATTACAAAAGCAACAGCCGCACCGGAAAGCAGCATCACAAGTGTATATGCAGACAGCATAAAGCCGTCGCCGGTCTTCGGCTGATCAGTAACCCTGAAGGTCTGAGGAAGATAATTTATGTCCTCATGCCTTGCAATGAGATGCCCCTCCGCATCATAAATCTTCTCAAAAACTACCACATCATGCTCTTCCATGCCTGTTGCATCAAAGTTAAATTCCATCCTGACAGTACCGTCACTTTCCTCCGCGATAAAAGTCTTCGTGGAGATTATATTCTCACCATCCTTAAGTACCGGCTCCCCTGTCTTCTTATCCATGAGGATTCCGATCACATTAAATGAATCTCCTTCGGTTAAGCCGTGATATTCCACGTCATCATAGACAGTTACATTTTCGACCGGCTGCACCTCTCTGCCGCCATCCTTCGCAGAAACGCTGGTATTTACGCTCGGAAATCTTATCGTCTGCCCGATGTCATTTATATTCTCGTGCTTTGCAAGAAGAAGCTCAGCCTTTTCAGTAAGAAGCTCTCCCGGAGTCTTCACTTCCTTCAAAAGGTCCCCTTCAAAAAGATACTCAAAGTATACAACCTCCTTACCTTCAAATCCTGAAGCATCAAATGCAGTCTTCACCTCGACGATCATCTTCTCTGTATCAGCCGTAAACTTAAGCGCCGACTCGGTAATGAGGCTTCCGTCCGCCTTATTGACAAGCCTTGTAAGAAGAGTATATTTATGTTCCTTTTCAAGCCCGGTGATGCTGACCTTATCCATAAGCACAGTATCTTCAGCCGGAAATGCAGTCTGCGACAAGGTCACTGTATCGGAAGCTTTAGTACTGAGCTTTATCTTCTCTTTCTTCGTGATCTGCCTGTCAGAGGATTCGACAGTTATATAGCTTCCACTGACGCGAAGCCCTGTGGCTGCCTCCATAGTTCCTCCGTTCTCAGTTATCTCCACCTCATAAACAGTAGCATCAAGGTCCCACTCACCCTTCGCCGGACCTTCTATCTCCTTCACATTGTAAACGCCAAGAGGAAGCGTCAGTTCATCCGAATAGCCGTCCTTGCCGATGGTAAGAACCTCTCTGACGTAAGCATTATATAAATCCGCGCCGTAAACCATATACTTTGCGCCGGCCGGGTCTGCATCCTTCACATCCTCCGGCAGAAGTGTCTTATGAACCCTGAGTTTTCCCATGCACGGACTGTCCTCTGCTTCTATCACATACACCTCACCGCTGTCCTTCTCATCAGTTTTAAATACAAGCTTCTCATCCGACTTTATAAATCCGCTGCCGCTGCAGTCTTTTTCAAGCCAGTAATACTCACTGTTATATCTTAATCCGCCCACGGCAAAGTATCCGTCATTATCCAGAACCGAGTATCTTACTTCATCCGAAAGCATGATATCCTCAGCCTTTTTTATAACGCCTCTTCCGTCCTCCATGGTAAGCTTTACACTTGCGATAAGTTCATCCTTATCATCATATAAGCCGTAAATGATGCCCGACATATCGTAATTCGGATTACCTTTGCTTGCCTTCTCATAAGCTGATCTTTTAATAAGAGCAGCCGATGTAAGTCTTGCCTTATCTGTCGAGATAACCTCTGCATTTTCAGCAGTAACAGTCATTTTGCCGGTAACCGTCTTATCTCCTTCGCCCGCTGCAAGCTTCACTGTATAGACCGTCTCATCAAGCAGCCAGTCTCCTTCATCCGGCGCCTTCGTCTCCACGATACAGTAGCTTCCGAAAGGAAGAGACTTCTTCTCAGAGCATCCAAGAGAATCGATCACAAATTCATCAGTAAAGTCACTGTTATATTCATCAATTCCCCAGATACGGTACACAGCACCCTTCGGACTTGCCCCATCAAGTCCTTCCGGCATAAGAAGCTTCTTCACTGTGACCGTACCGTAAAGCGCATCATCACTTACCTTTATCAGAACCGGTTCCACCGCATTTTTTCTATCCGCTGTAAAGCTGTAAATCTCCTCATCGAGCAGGTAATTCTTACCTACTGTCAGTACTTTTTCTACAGAGTCATCATCCGTTTCCGCTGGCTCACCATCCGCCGTTTCATCACCAGTACCTTCTGCAGTCTCACCATCATCCACAGAAGCATCCCCCGCATGCTCATCACTTCTTCCATCCGATGCTTCATCTGCATCACCCGGAAGCTCGCCATCACTGCTAAGCTCTCTCCAGTAATACTCCTTACCTGCAGTAAGTCCTCCAACACAGAAGTATCCGCCCTTTTCTGCACTGTAGTAAGGCTCGCCGGCTTCTATCTCAATATCCGCGAGGCTGTCTATCCCTGCACTGATGCAGCCATTTTCTGTATATTCAGTAAGCTTGACTCTTGCGATAAGCTTATCCTCCTCCTTGCAGAAAAGTCCGTATCTTATGCCGTTTAAGCTGTAGTTATCATTTCCGAGGATATATCTTAAGTCCTCCGCAGGCGCCTTCTCTATCGTCGCAAATGTATATCTCTCATTTACATACGTAAATCCCGCAGCATGACTCTTAGCGGCTTCAGGCGTTGTATAAGCCTTTACTTCCTTTTCCTCTTCATTATGAATATAGTTCTTATCAGCCCAGTTTTCAGCGACCGAAACCTCAGGCACAGCCGTAAATCTTCCCAGATAATACGAACCAACGCCGATGCTTCCGCTGACTCTTATCTCATTTTTGATGTCCAGTCCCGTTATAAGCGCCTTCTCATACTTCTTTCCGTTCACAGTAACATCGAAGGTTACACCGTTCAGTTTATTTCCTTCTTCGTCCGTCTTCATGACCGCAATATAGTAGTCGACAAACGGCTTATCCTTTGCAGTAGTCATGGCCGGAACAACCTCATAAATCTCCGGATACTTTCCGGCATCCTTTCCCGGACTTACAGTATTTTCTGCATTTATCGTGAAGAAATATCTGGTTCCATCCAGGAGATATTCATCATTTGAAGCTGTCTCCACCCAGTAATAGTTATCCTTAACATTTTTATCATTATGATCAAATGAAAGCCCTCCGATGCAGAGCTCACCATCTATCCTTTCGGTAAAAAGCTTGTCTGAAGCCGCAAGAATATTTACAGTTTCTACCCTTCCTTCGTCATTTAGAATCACCTCTGCGACTCTTGTTCCGTTTGCTCTTCTAAGCTCATATTTAATCCCCTTCATTGACGGACTGACTCCGGTGCGCGCACTCTTCTTAATAAGCCCGGCATAGCCATAAGCATAATTTGTATATAGAAAATCCTTTGCATGGCTTCGTGCAGCCTCCTCGGATTTATAAACCGTTATCTTCTTTCTGGCAGTATTATATACAAACCTTTTGTCCGCCCAGTTCTCTGTTACATAGACCTCCGGCACAGATGTAAAGCTTCCCACATTAAGAACTGCAATTCCGTCCGCTCCGGTCTTAAGTGCCTTCGTCATAGTCTGTCCGTTAAGAGTCACGTCAAAGGTAACGCCTGCCATGACATTTCCCTTCTCATCAACCTTCTTCACCGCAATATAATATCCATAAAACGGCTTATCAGTAGCATTTGTCACGCTCGGCTGAACCTCATAAACTGCCGGATACTTACTGCCGCTCCCAGGGCGTACCGCATACTTACTGCTCATCGTGAAGAAATTTTTAGTCTCCTCATCAAGCTCGAAATATTCATTTGTCTCATATTCCAGCCAGTAATAAATGTTATTCGCATTATCCTTATCATTCGGATCATAACGCAGTCCGCCAATACATTTATAAGTAACGCCGTTCCATCTGACATCCTCTTCAAAATGCAGCTTCTTATCGTATATCTTAAGTACGCTTCCGATCATGCCCTTCTCGTCCATACAGACATCGGCGATCCTTGTTCCGTCATTTCTGTAAAGTGCGTACTTTATGCCTTCAAAGCTTTTCACGGTTGTAGTTGAAGAAGACTTTTTGACCAGCGTCGCATAGCCGTAGGCATAATTGATATAGCTATATAAAGCTGCCTTCTCCCTCGCCTCTTCTTCACTCTCGCTGGGAGTTACAGTCTTCTCCGATCCATCATGTGCAAATCTCTCATGTCCGTCCGGCCAGCCTTCTTCCCAGTTTTCCTTCACAGTAACTGCAGGTGCATTCTCAAAGCTTCCGAGATATATGCTTGCAATACCGCTGTCATCCGTTACAGCCGTACCGAAAAATGAGCCGTTCATATATACATCAAAGCCAACGCCTGACATAACATTTCCTTCTCCGTCAAGCTTTTTGACCGCAGCATAAAAATCCTTTTTAATTATCTTCTCCTCATACCAGGTGATAAAATCCTGATACCTGCCGCTGCTTCCCGGATCAGCGGTATTTGCAAGATAATAAACCGTGAATCTTACATCCTCCGGAATACTCTCCGAAAGCGCCTTCTCCACAGCCTCCGAGCAGTCCGGAATATCCGAATTGGTCGTCCGCCCCTTAGACCGCAGGAAATGGCAGATTATTCTTCTCGCATCAGCATAATCGTAATTATGAAGCGCATAGTAGACCACCTGACGAAGCTCTGCATCGTCCCACTCGCTTTTCTCTATATCAAATTCATAGCCGTCAAGGCCCGAATTAAGGTCCGCATCTATACAGAAGCTGTTAACCTCTTCACCACCGATCGTAAAGCTGTAGCCGGCATCAAAAATCTCTCCGTCCGGCGTATAATATCTGTAATAATATTTACCGTCTCTCTTCACCACGGTAACATAGCTTTTTCCGTCTGTATGTCCCTCATTCCACGGAGCATTTTTACTTAATTCATTTCCACTTCCATCCTCTGTCTTCTCGACTCCGCCCCGGCTGTCCCGGGCATATATAACATCCGGCGACAAAAAGCTGAAAACCATCAGCGCCGCCAGAAGAAATGCAGTTATCCTTCTGATTATCTTCATAAGCTTTTCTCCTCATTCTCTGATTTAATATCCTGATAGAAACAAAAAAATCCCTGAAAATGCTTATAAATGCAATTTCAGGGTCACCCAAAAAAATATGAATCTGTATTATTAAACCGGCCTGTATGTCTCCCCCACCAGGCCGCAAAAATATCAGCAAATGAAAAAAACAGCAAAATCCCACAAGAGATCCCATGCCGGATAAGAGCAGCTATCCGCATGTGTGTTATCAGTATAGTTATCAGCCTGCCACATTTCAAGTTAAAAATCCCAAAAAACAAAAATCAAGCAGTATGCGTAAAAACGTAGCATCTGCTTGATCTTTCAGCATCTTTATTCAGTTCACGCAGCA
>ONVE01000130.1 GCA_900321215.1 uncultured Eubacterium sp.
GATTTTGCTAAAAATCTCCGCAGGTTCTAGCGCCCCGATAAAAACCATCGGGGCGCCTCAACTCTGCCTCCGATTTTTGCAAAATTATCGAAGCAGTCATATTTGTTTTTAACGCAAATTGCGCAATGCCGGTGTATCCCTATCCGTCGCGCCACCTGTTTTCTAGCCACGCCATACACTCATGCATTATATGTTGAAATAAACCTACTTAAATTATTTTACGTATCCTTCAACGATTTCCTTCGCCTTAGCGCTGTCTCCTGACACAACGAGTATAGCGTACTTTCCGCTGACCTTTACAACAGCATCCTCAAGCTTTGGAACCTCTGCAGCATTGTAATCCTGGAAAGATTTCTTCTGCTCTGCGATCCTATCCTCAAAAGCCTTCTTTACAGTATCTGCGTAAGCTTCATCATTTACCTTGACAACTGCGATGTCCTCAGCTGTTGCATTTGAATTTGAATAAAACGCAGAAGCCTCTATCTTGGAAGCATCAAGATTATACAGTCTCTCAACTGCGATCTTGCTGTCCATTGCCTGGAGGTCTGTAAAGCTTCCCTCGTTTTTAAGCTTGTCTGCAAGCTCGCTTACGTCAAAATCCTTCTGAGCCTCCTGACTTCCGGCATTTTCTGTCTTATTACCACTCGTTGTATCATCATCTTTACCACCACATGCAGCAAGTCCTGCCATGCAAACGATAAGCATAAATATTGCTAAAACTCTCTTCTTCATTTATATTCCACCTCTTGTATTATTTCTCCCCTTCTGCCCTTTTTACAGAACACCGGGCTCCTGCTGAACCCGCGACGAAGATGATAACACTTTTCAAAACCTGTGTAAACCCTGTTCTTATTAATTTTTTGTTAACTCTGCGTTTCTTTTTTCAACGACAGCACCCCTGATAAACTCCATAATAACCCTGTATCCTTCAGGCGTATAATGCAGTCCGTCAGAAATATATTCATACAGGGCAGCGCCATCATCATCCCTCATGCAGCTTGCAATATCAAGGTAGATAAGGTCCCCGTATTCCTGACACATTTTAAGAAGTTTTCTATTGTATTCATTTGCTCTGGAATTTGAAAATGAAGGATTATTCTGAGAAAAAGATGAACCCATCGGAAGAACATTTTCGACATAAATGATAGCGTTCGGATGATATTCCCTGATGCAGTCGATCACCACTTTAAGCTCTTCGATAAACTTGTCGGCATCTCCGTAACCCAGCTCATTTGTACCGTAACCGACGTAGAAAATATCGTAATCTACGGAAGCAATGATATTTAAGATATTGGTATAATTCACTCCGTCGAGAGTATATGCACTCTCAAGGCAGGCCGCATTTGCCGTACTTCCTACCTTATAGAAGCCATGTCTTCTCGGAAGTACCGAATACTCAAGAAGCCCCTGCGTTCTTGAATCACCGATGAAGCATACATCATCGAAATATTCATCCGGCACATCCTTGCAGAGAGCACGGTACTTATCCATATTGTACCACGTATCATAAAGCTTCTTGGAGATATATGTCATCTCCTCAACATCTTCATCATTTACCGGTACATAATTCTGGGTTGTTGCCTCAGTTGAGGTATCCTCCGATATGCTGGAATCCTCTGAATTCCCCGGTACAGTCGTTTCAGAGCTTTTTGCCATAGACGAACCTGCAGGAGAATTACCGGTTTTAGAACCGGACTTCTTGCCGAAGGCACCCATCATCATACTTATAAATACTATTATAAGTACAGCTGCAAATACTCCAAGCAGCCCGAGAGTTATGGTTATCTTGTCAGGTTTTTTAGAAGATGACGACGACTTATCTTTTTTCTTCATCTTCTTTTTACTGTATTCACTGCGAAGTCTTTCTCTCTCAGCGGCATAATCCGTAGAAGTAAGACTGTTCATTATTGTTAAATTGTCCGTTTTCCCACCGGTTGTATTACCGCTTTCTCCCATTTTTCCTCCGACATTACCTGTAAATACAGGAAATATTTAAACAATCCGAGGTAATTATACTAAATAGTTTAATAATATGCAAATTATTGTATAATTTTTGGTACAAATGCGTAAAATATTTGTAAAATAACTGACATTTTATGGTATTCACTATCCAAATTACCTATAAATTTACCGGATGCGTGTATTTCTTACATAATTTCCTGCAGTTCATAAATGTATAAAATGACCTCCGGGCGGCATTTATGATGCACCATGCAAAAAACCGTCAAGCGCATCATCAGTTTCCTTGTAAAAAACTCTGACTCTCCTCTCGGGTTTCCTGTTTCTTTTTGTTCATTTCGGTAAAAAATAAACAATTATTAAGATTAAGTTTGGGCAAAATAAAATATTTACTACCGTTTTATTGTGTGATATATTTTGAAATCATAATTATTGCGACAGATTTAACTTTTTGACATATTTTTGATAAAAAAACGAGGAGAAAAAAATGAACATCTCAGCAGAGAAGAAAGAGTTCTGCGGTAAGGATATCGTTGAGCTCACCTGCGGAAAGTACACCGCAACAATCGCCGCATTTAACGGAAGCAACATTATGAGAATGCAGGATAATGAAAATGGCATCGACTTCTTCAGAAACGATCCAACATTCACTGCCGAGGATTACCAGAACAACGCTGAGGTTTACGGCTTCCCAAGCCTTTACCTTCCAAACAGACTTGCAGGCGGAGTTCTTAAGGTTTCCGACCATACATATAAGTTTCCTTGCAACGATCCTCTCGGCAACCATCTCCATGGTTTCCTTCACAAAAGAGAGCATAAAATAGTAGCTGCAGAGGTTACTGAAAATGCTGCTGTCGCAAAGACAGAATATGTATATGACAACAAGGATCCGTTCTATAAGACTTTCCCTGTAAAGTTCAAGGCAGAGTACACATTTAAGCTCAGCGAAAATGGAATGGAATACAGCTTCACTATAACAAACCTTTCAAAGAGACAGCTTCCATACGGAGTATGCAACCACACAGCTATGAAGGGACCTTTCACCGAAAATGGAAAGGCTGAGGATATGCGTCTTTACGTTCCGATCGGAGACAAGGTTCAGCTTGATGAGCACTGCATCCCAACCTGCGAATTCATGGCTCTTGACAATCATGACAAGCAGTACCTTACAGGTTCTATGGTTCCTGTAGGTCAGGATATCGATAACGATATGTATTTCGCTGAAAATGGTACCGCCGACGGAAAGCCATTTTACGGAATCATCGCAACCGATACAGCAAGCGGCAAGCAGATCCGTTATGAAGTATGCAAGGACTTCAAGTTCTGGATCATCTGGAATGACCACGGTGACAAGGAATATTTCTGTCCTGAACCAATGAGCTGGATCATCGATGCTCCAAACCGCCCTCTTCCACAGACAGAGTCAGGCTATATCGAGCTTGCTCCGGGCGAGTCAAAGACAGTGACCGAGAAGATCTACAGCATGTAATATGTGCTGTCATCCGGATCATTTATAAATGATATTTATCCCTGATGAAATGTATGAAAATGCATCTCATCAGGGATTATTTATTTTGCGTAACCGGTGGCGCAAAAACTTTTATTTTTATTTGTCATTTACCGGTCTTTATTATATAATTGTATTGATGTGCATACCTCTCTTAATGATACTTTTTCATTTCATATCATAAGAGAAGGTTCTTTTGGTGAAAACCAGCTCAAAATAATCTTTGAAAGGAAGGTATAAAAACAATGAAATTCGGTTACTTTGATGACGCACAGAAGGAGTATGTCATCACATCTCCAAGAACTCCATATCCATGGATCAACTATCTTGGAACTGAGAGCTTCTTCTCTCTCATTTCAAATACAGCGGGAGGCTATCATTTCTACAAAGATGCCAGAATGAGACGTATTACACGTTACCGTTACAACAACGTTCCTGTTGATCTTGGTGGACGTTATTTCTATATCAACGATAATGGCGTTGTATGGAATCCGGGATGGTCACCGGTTAAGACTGAACTTGATTTCTATCAGTGCCGTCATGGTATGGGATATACAATCATTACAGGTAAGAAAAATGATCTTAAGGCTGAGGTTACATTCCTTGTACCACAGGGCTACAACGGAGAGATCCAGAAGGTAGTTCTTAAGAATGAAGGAACAACCAGAAAGTCATTCACACTCTTCTCATTCCTTGAGTGGTGTCTCTGGAATGCAGAGGATGATGAGCACAACTTCCAGAGAAACTTCAACACA
>ONVE01000240.1 GCA_900321215.1 uncultured Eubacterium sp.
ATTTATTCAGATGATCTGTATAAATATCTGAAAAGCAAGGGCTTTTCGGATGAGCTGATGAGAGACAGCGGTCTGATAAGCTTTTCGGAGAAATACGGAGCGCAGGATATCTTCTGGAACAGAGTCATGGTTCCTATCACAGATATCAGCGGAAAGGTCATCGCTTTCGGCGGAAGAGTTCTTGGTGATGCAAAACCGAAATATCTGAATACCAAGGAAACGGATATTTTCAATAAAAGAAGAAATCTTTTTGCGATGAATATTGCCAGGAGAAGCCGGCGGCGCGGAATAATACTCTGCGAGGGTTATATGGACGTTATCGCCATGCATCAGGCGGGCTTCGACAATGCGGTCGCATCGCTCGGAACAGCATTTACCGAGGAACAGGCGATGCTGATAAAGAGATACACCGAGGAGGTTTATCTTGCTTACGACAGCGACGGCGCGGGCAGAAATGCAACAAAGAAGGCTATAGAAATACTCAGAAATGCAGATATGCTGCAGAGAGTTATAGATATGAGACCGTACAAGGACCCTGATGAATTCATCAAGGCGATGGGTGCGGAGGAATTTGAGCAGAGAGTACGGAATGCAAAGCCGGGACTCCTGTTTGAAGCAGAGAGCCTGGCGGAGGAGTTCAATCAGTCGGATCCGGAGGAGAGGACTACATTTATCGGACATATTGCAAGGCTGCTGAAAAGTATAGAGGATCCGGTAAGGCGTAACAGCTACATGGTGAGTCTATGCAACAAGTATCAGATCGATATGGAGTCGCTGAAAAAGGCGGTGGAAAGCACTGTACTTCTGAAGGACAGCAAAGAAAATAGCACCTACAGCGATGATTATATGATAAGGCGGAATGCTTCGGCAACTGTTGAAGAACCGGGGCTTTCGGAGGAACCGCGCAAGACTTCCGGCAGAGTTATCACTAGAAGTCAGGTTGATAAAGCCTTAGCTGAAAATGAAAGGCTGCTCCTTACATGGATGGTCAACCGGCAGGTCCTTTTTAAGAAGCTCGAGGGCATTATCTCAGCGGATGACTTCAGAGATGAAAATGTCCATACCGTAGCAAAGCTTCTCTATAAGCAGTACGAGGAGACCGGCCAGGTAAGTCCGGCATCAATAATCGATAAATTTGACAGCCTTGAGAAGCAGCAGGTTGTCGCAAAGATAATGAATACAGAGCTTTCTCTAAATCTTGATGAGGAGGACGAGAGGAGAGCTCTGAATGATATAGTTAAAAAGGTTAAGGCGAACAGCCTTAGCGCGCAGATTCTGAATCCCGAACTGAGTCCGGATAAGCTGATGAGTCTGATGGAAGAAAAAAGAAGTCTTGACAGACTGGAGGTAATATAAATGGCAACAAAGAAGAAAACTGAAGTTGATGAGCAGATGAGTAAGTCAGAGCTTATTGCAGAAGCAAACAGAATCCTTGCTGAGGCTGACAAAAAGGATGCAGAAGCAGCAAAAGAGGAGAAGAGGATCGAGGAAGAAAAGATCTTCAATGAAACTCTTGAGCGTCTTCTTGCTATGGCAAAGAGCCGCAAAAGCGTTATCGAGGATACTGAGATCATTGATGCTTTTAAGGATAAGCAGGAGCTCCTTACTGATGATAACATGAGTAAGGTCATCGAGTTCTTCGAGAGAAATAAGGTTGATGTCCTTACTATCACAGAGGATGATGATGACGTTGAGCCGGACGACCTTCTGTTCGAGCTTGATGACGAAGAAGAGATAGATATGGAGCAGATCGACCTCAGCATTCCTGACGGTGTGAGCATAGAAGATCCTGTTCGTATGTATCTTAAGGATATCGGAAAGGTTCCTCTTCTTACAGCAGAGGAGGAGATCGAGCTTGCAAGAAAGATGGAGGACGGCGGAATCGAGGGTGAGGAAGCCAAGAAGAAGCTTGCAGAAGCAAACCTTCGTCTGGTTGTCAGCATTGCCAAGAGATATGTCGGACGTGGAATGCTTTTCCTTGACCTTATTCAGGAAGGTAACCTTGGTCTTATCAAGGCAGTTGAGAAGTTCGATTATACAAAGGGATATAAGTTCAGTACATATGCAACCTGGTGGATCAGACAGGCTATCACAAGAGCTATTGCCGATCAGGCAAGAACTATAAGAATTCCGGTTCACATGGTTGAGACTATCAATAAACAGATCAGAGTTTCAAGACAGCTGCTCCAGGAGCTCGGTCGTGAACCGACCCCTGATGAGATCGCAGAGGAAATGAATCTGCCGGTTGAAAGAGTTAGAGAGATCCTTAAGATTTCTCAGGAACCGGTTTCTCTTGAAACACCTATCGGTGAAGAGGAAGACAGCCATTTAGGCGATTTCATCCAGGATGAAAATGTTCCTGTTCCTGCAGAGGCGGCTGCATTTACCCTTCTTAAGGAACAGCTTGTTGAAGTGCTCGGAACTCTCACAGACAGAGAGCAGAAGGTACTCCGACTCCGTTTCGGTCTTGATGACGGAAGAGCAAGAACTCTTGAAGAGGTTGGAAAGGAATTCAGCGTAACAAGAGAGAGAATCAGACAGATAGAGGCTAAGGCGCTCAGAAAGCTGAGACACCCTAGCAGAAGCAGAAAACTTAAGGAATTTCTTGAGTAAACGGGAGTAGTCATTTTGAAAAGCAGTATAGAGACACGACTCTCTGACAGAATGCTCGCAGTTGCTGGTATGGTGGGCAGCTGCGGGCTTTCTGTTATGAAGGAGAAGAATACATTTTCAGTGGCTGACATAGGCTGCGATCATGCATTTATCAGTATTTACCTTGTTGAGAAGGGGATTGCCGACAGAGTGATCGCCATGGATGTAAATGAAGGACCGCTTCTGTCTGCCGGTGAAAATATCAGAAAATACGGTCTGGCTGACAGGATAGTTACACGGCTTTCGAATGGCTTTGAGAAGCTTCTGCCGGGCGAAACGGATGCGGCTGTGATAGCAGGCATGGGAGGATATCTTATACTGGATATCCTGAAAAATGCTGCCTGCCTTACGAAGGGGTATAAGCTTGTTCTTTCACCTCAGTCGGATCTTTTTGAAGTGAGAAAATATCTGGTAAAGAATTCATTTTTTATCAGGGATGAAGAGCTTATAAAGGACAGCGGAAAGTATTATAATATAATATATGCGGAGTTTATGGGTGAGGATGATATGGCTGCAGGTACTGATGCAGTTGACATAAAATCTGATCTTCTCCGTTTAAAATACGGCGGATGCCTTATAGATAAGAAGCATCCGGTACTTATGGAGTACCTGTCTTTGAGAGTGGAAGCCGTTAAAAAGATCATTTCAGAAATGGATAAGAAAGGTTCGTCAGACGGCGCAAAGAAACGCCGCAGCGAGATAGAGGAGGAGCTGCACGAGCTGACAGAGCTTTTAAAGGTTATGGAATAACATCAAGGGATTACGGGAGGTTACAATTAATGGAAAAACTGACGATAAATTTAAAGGCAGGGGATAAGGAGCAGACCTTAAGTGTGGATAAAAACACTGATCTTAAGCTCCTTTTAGAGCTTGCCGGTATTAACGATACAGACAGCATCATGGCGGCAAAGGTGGACGGAAAGCTTAGAGAGCTTCATTACGGGCTTGAGAAGAATTCAAATGTTTCAGTTGTCACAGTCGATACTGTCATTGGTTTTGAGATATATAAGAGAGGTCTGACGCTTCTTATGATGAAGGCCTTTAATGATGTACTTGATTACAGAAATGATTTCTACGTTGAGGTCATGTATTCTCTCGGAAAAGGACTGTTCTGCAGACTCGTCAGCCGCAGTCTTAAGATCACTGATGAGATCATCAGCAAGGTTAAGGAAAGAATGCAGGAGATAGTCCGCGATGATCTGAGGATCAGTAAACAGACCGTAAGCACCGAGGATGCGCGGATAATGTTTAGAAACAGCGGGCTTGTTGATAAAGAGAAGCTTCTTAAATATAGAAGAGTTTCAAGGATCAACCTTTATCAGCTCGAGGGATATTATGACTATTTCTACGGCTATATGCCGTTCTCCACAAGATGTCTTAAGTATTTTGATCTGGTTCCGTACGATGACGGATTTGTGCTTGCACTTCCGGATAACAAGGATATCACAAAGAAGATAGAATATACTGCGCCTGAAAAATTATACAGAGTGCTTCGTAAGTCTGAGGACTGGGGCAAAATGATGCAGATCGACTGCGTAGGAGATATGAATGACGTGATCTCCGAGGGCGGAATAAATGATCTGATGCTCGTTCAGGAGGCCCTCATGGAGAAGGAGATCGCCGAGATCGCCTGCAGGATCATTGAAGAGGGCAAGAAGGTCATCCTTATCGCAGGACCTTCGTCTTCGGGAAAGACTACATTTTCTCACAGACTCAGTATACAGCTCCGGGCTCACGGCATGCATCCGCATCCTATCGCTCTCGATAACTTCTTCAAGGAGAGGGACGAGACTCCGAGGGATGAAGACGGCAATTATGATTTTGAATGCCTTGAGGCCATGGATCTTGAGCTTTTCAACAGTAAAATGGTCGGACTCCTTAACGGAAATGAAGAACTGCTCCCGAAATTTGATTTCAATCAGGGCAGAAAGGTCTATGACGGCAAGAAGCTTCTGCTTAAGCCTGATGATGTGCTTGTCTGCGAGGGCATCCATGCGCTTAATCCTAAGATGACGGAATCGCTTCCGGATAAGGACAAATTCAGGATCTATATCAGCGCTCTGAATATGCTCAATATTGATGAACATAACCGTATTGCTACAACTGACGGACGACTTCTGAGACGTATGGTCAGAGATGCAAGGACAAGAGGAAATGATGCGCAGAGGACCATAAGTATGTGGCCGTCTGTAAGACGCGGTGAGGAGAAGAATATCTTCCCTTATCAGGAGGAGGCAGATATCATGTTCAACTCTGCGCTGATCTATGAGCTTTCTGCGATAAAGCAGTTTGCGGAGCCTCTGCTTTTCAAGGTACCGAGGGACAGCGAGGAGTATTTTGAAGCAAACCGTCTCCTTAAATTCCTGGATTATTTTCTGGGCTTTGATGTCTCAAATATACCGCAGAACTCTATAACCAGAGAGTTCATCGGCGGCGGATGCTTTGACATCTAGTAATGTTTTTCGGTGGATGCCTTAACACTTGTTGAATTCACCAGCGAGATTTTCCGACATCCGGCAGATGAATTAAAATTTTTCCATAAAAAAAATGACCCTTAACGTACATTATATATAGGGCCATTAATAAGAATATTATTAATGTAAGCAGAACGATAAGCCGGGTTATGTCGATGGGTAATCATCTATCTAGACCGTGTGTTGCCACACGGTTCAAGCGACCTACCTGAAGCATGACGGGCAGCCATATAGCTTCGTCTTGGTCTTGCTTCGAATGGGGTTTACACAGCCCCGGCTGTTACCAGTCGGGCGGTGAGCTCTTACCTCGCCTTTTCATCCTTACTGCACGAGTGCAGCGGTTATTTTCTGTTGCACTTTCCGAGGGTCACCCCTCCCGGACGTTATCCGGCATCCTGCCCTGTGAAGCCCGGACTTTCCTCATATGATATC
>ONVE01000077.1 GCA_900321215.1 uncultured Eubacterium sp.
TACAATCCGTGTTTCTGGATATGCAGTTAACTTCATCAAGCTCACAAAGGAGCAGCAGGATGACGTTATCTCACGTACATTCCATGAGTCACTTTAATATTCAACCTGGTTGTTTATCATAAGTGTTATATCGGGTGCAGGATTTTATAATCCTGCACCCTTTTTCGTTGCGGCAGAAAAATCTCTGTGATATACTGAAAAGATAATGAGGGAAGTAGTTTTTTTTCGGAGGTTTTTATGGCAGATTGGATAGTTGTTGTTGATGATGATGAAATGAGTCTCAGGATGGCAGGGCATATTCTGAGTAAGCATAATAAGAGAGTTACCGCTCTTAAATCAGGCAAGGCACTTCTTGGATATATTAAGGAGAACAAACCTGATCTTATTTTGCTGGATATAAATATGCCTGAAATGGATGGCTTTGAAACATTTGACAGATTAAAGGAGCTCATGAACGCTCAGGAGATCGATGAGATCCCTATCATTTTCCTGACGGCTGAAGGCGACAGCAGTGTTGAAAACCGCGGCTTCAAGGCTGGAGTATCTGATTATATCCGTAAGCCGTTCAATCCGGAAATCCTCATAAGAAGAATCGACAATATCCTGAACAATCAGGAGAAGATGCATCAGTATCAGGAAGAGGCGACGAAGGATAAGCTGACAGGCCTTCTCAACAAGGGCGCTATCGCAGAGAAGTTGGAGATACTCTGCCGTAAGAATTCAGGTTATTTCATGATAATGGACCTGGATGCATTTAAGCTTGTAAATGATATCTACGGTCACGATATGGGCGACAAGGTACTTGAGCTTTTTTCAGAGCTTATCACTAACGGACTCGGTGAAACGAGTGTTATCGGACGTATCGGCGGTGATGAGTTTGTTGCATTTGCCCCGGATTTTAAATCTGAAAGCCAGATCAAGAAGTATGTTGTAGAGCTTAACAGCGGACTTGTGGAAGGCTCGAAGAAGCTGATGGGCCAGGATATGGAGATTCCTATCGGTGCTTCGGTCGGTGTAACCTACGTACCGGGAATAGATATCGGCTATGAAGATGTTTTTAAGCAGGCTGACAAGGCTCTTTATACAGTAAAGCAGAACGGAAAGCATGGATATTCTATCTATGATTATTCCGGAACGGATTCGGAGGCTGACAAGGGCGAGAATAAGATCATGAATCTTAAGACGCTCAGCATGATCCTTGCCGAGAGAAATGTAGAAAATTCAGCGCTTCAGCTGGATAAGGATGCATTTACCTATGTATACAGATTTGTAATGAGATATATTCTGAGGTATCACAGAACTGCATGCAAGATGCTCTTCACACTGATGCCTACAGATGAGGTCAGTGCCGAGGAGGGAGCTGAGCTTTGCGATAAGTTCTGTGTACATACCAAAAATATGGTCAGAAAGAGCGATCTCGTCATGAAGATCGGCAAGAATCAGATGTTCCTCTTCCTTACAGATATCAAAGAAGAGGCTATACAGCAGGTTGTACGTCACGTAATGCGTAACTGGTTCGAAGCCAACGGAGAGGTACTGACCGTAACCTATGAAGCGGAATTCATAGATTCTGAAGATAAAAATGATGATAAGAAGGAATACCCTTGGGTTGTTGTGGTTGATGATGATATCAGTAATCTTAAGACCGCAGGCCACGTACTCAGCAAGAACGGAATGAGGGTTACAGCGCTCCGTTCCGGAAAGGCACTGCTGGAATTCCTCAAGGATAACAGACCGAGCCTTATCCTTCTCGATATAGAAATGCCGGAAATGGATGGCTTTGAAACCATCAAGATCCTGAAAGCCATGGACAGTGTTGTATCGGATATACCGGTCATTTTCCTTACAGGAACAGACGATCTGGAATCGGAAACTTTAGGTCTTCAGCTTGGAGCCATGGATTTCATAAGAAAACCATTTGCACCTGAGATACTCTGCATGAGGGCAAAGCACACGATAGATCTTATAAAGCTTCAGAGCAGTCTTGCTACTGAGGTTGCCAGAAAGACAAGGGAAAATGAGTCCCTTCTGACAAGTGTCATTAAGTCCCTTGCAGATGCGATCGATGCAAAGGATACATATACAAATGGTCACTCAAGTAGAGTTGCCGAGTACTCAAGGGAGATCGCAAAGCGCTTCGGATACAGCCAGGAGGAGCAGGATATGGTCTATATGGCCGGACTTCTCCACGATGTTGGTAAGATCGGCGTTCCGGATGCGGTCATCAATAAGCCGAGCAGGCTTTCGGACGAAGAATTTGAGCTTATCAAGAAGCATCCGGTCATCGGATCGCAGATTCTTGAAAATATAAAGGAAATGCCTCAGCTGGCAACAGGAGCGCATTGGCATCATGAAAAATACGGCGGGGGAGGTTATCCGGACGGTATCTCAGGTGATGAAATACCGGAGATTTCAAGGATAATCGCTGTAGCGGATGCATATGACGCGATGACCAGCAACAGAAGCTATCGAAAGGTCATGCCACAGGAGAAGGTGCGATCAGAGATAGAAAGATGTATGGGCACACAGTTTGATCCGCGATTTGCGGACATTATGATCGGAATGATCGATGAGGATAAAGAATATCTGATGAGAGAGATTCCGGCAGACAGGGGTTAAAGGTTACTAAAACTGATGAAAAGAATTAAGAAGTCCGATATTATCATTATATTAATGCTGGTCGTGCTGTTCACTATCATCATTTTCATGAATGCAAGGCTGGTATACAGATCTTTTGCAGATCAGACAGAAAAGGTAGGAGAGACTCAGCTTATCAGTATCAAGTCGGATCTTGAGAGCTATATATCTTCTTCCAAGAATATACTTATCAAAACGGCCAGCGGCGCGGAGCAGATCATTAAATCAGGGGAATCAAGGGCAAAACTGGAGGATTATATCGTTCAGCAGAAGAAGGCCCAGATCGCAGCTTCGGGCGGAACTACATTTAATGTGTATATTGCCGGAAAGGGATGGGAGATCATTCCTGATTTTGATATGCCAAGCGATTACCATGCGACCGAAAGATCGTGGTATATCGGCGCTGTCGAGAGTAAAGGTGATATCTTTATCACGGACCCTTATATAGACAGAATGACCGGAGAAATGTGTTATACTCTGTCGGTTCTTTTATCAGATGATGATACAGTAGTTGCAATGGACTTCACTCTGTCTGAGATCCAGCGTGTCGTTGCCAAGATGTCTCTTCAGGAGAGCGGCAAGAGCAATGCGCTGATAATTACCAAAGAGGGAATGATAGTCGGCGATACGGATATGGCTTACGTCGGCAAGGATTTATATAAATCGCTGCCGGAATACGGACAGCTTTTTGATAACCTTCGTGATAATCCGGAGAAGGTTTCATTTGTTCAGAATATTGGTGGTCATTTATGTACGGTCTTCCATTCTGAGACGCAGAATGGCTGGTACATGATCATCAGTGTTATAAATGATGAGCTTTACGGCAGGACCGAAAGGCAGATGATACTGAACATAGTCATCAACCTGCTGATGCTTGTCATCATTGTAGTTCTTTACATCAGAAATGCCATCAACAGAAGCAAAACAGAAGAGGCGCTTCAGAGCAGAGAGACCTTCGTTGAGAAGCTGTCTGAGAAGCTGAAGGAGCCGCTCCGCGATGTTATAAGGCTGAGTGATTCCGAGCATGCCGGGGATTCCGAGGTGATCCGCGGTGAGTTTGCGCGCATCAGAACGGCCGGAATCCAGATGGATGAAATGATGAACGACCTTTCGTCATATTCAAGCATTGTTTCGAATATGAACAAGGAGAAAAAGGTCAAGAAGATGCATATGAAGGATATCTCCAAGAGCATCAGGAGAGCCAGAAATGTCATTGTCATACTTCTTGGACTTATCACGGTAATCAGTACATATTCATATTATACAAGAAATGCAGAGATTGCGGATGTCAGCCTGAAGAGCGAGCTCAGCTATTATAATCATGAATTTAATGAATGGGAGCTTGAGCAGAAGACGATCCTTGATGTTTGCGTAAATATGATCGCAGCCCAGCCGGAGATCCTTGACGATTATGATGGTGCGGTTAAATGGCTGGACAGCATTGCGTCAAAGTATTCAAATATTTCGGTATGCTATATTGCAAATCCGTTTAATACGAAGCACACAGTTATCATGAATAACGGCTGGCAGCCGGATGAAAACTGGAAGGTTGAGGACAGAGACTGGTACAAGGAAACGGCTGCGAAGGGCTACAGCATATCGAGACCTTATATTGACGAGCAGACCGGAAATTACTGTATCACGATATCTGAGAAGGTATTTGATAAAAATGAAAACTTCCTCGGAATCTTCGGTATAGACCTTTACATGGACAAGATCATAGATATCTTCGGAAATGGATATTACAGTGATGAATATGTATTCCTCGTTGATTCAAATGGAGATATCATCAACCATCCGAATCCGGATTACCAGATGAGCTCTGAGAAAACGGTCAATATAAAGGATACACCGTATAAGGATGCATTTAATTCAAAGGAAATAAGGTCGACAAGATTCAAGGATTACAATGGTAAATACAGTGAATGTATAAGCGTTGTCGATGAGAGCACCGGTTTTTCTATCGTTGTTGTGTTCGACTGGCTGTCACTCAACGGACTGACGATCATATATGTGGTGGTATTTGTCCTGCTCATCTTCATTTTCATCATTGTGATAATTACCCTTGTAAATAAGGTTATCAAGTCGCAGGCGAATATGAACAGACAGCTTTCGGAGGCTGTGGAGAAGGCAACCGTTGCCGGCAAGGCGAAGTCAGACTTCCTCGCACAGATGAGTCACGAGATCAGAACGCCTATAAATGCAGTTATCGGTATGGATGAAATGATACTCAGGGAGTCCCATGATGAGGAAGTCCGTGAGTATGCTACAAATATAAGAAATGCGAGCAAGACTCTGCTCTCTCTCATAAATGGAGTTCTGGATTTCTCTAAGATCGAGAGCGGCAAGATGGAGATCATTTCCGGCAAGTATGAAACGGTTGGAATGATCAACAACCTCGTAAATATGATCTCGGACAAGGCTGAGAAGAAGGGGCTCAGCTTTAATGTGGATATTGATCCAGCGTTGCCGAGAACCCTTTACGGCGATGACGGACGTATCAGACAGATCATTACAAATATACTTACAAATGCAGTAAAATACACGAATACAGGTTCAGTCACTATGACCGTAAAGGCTGAGGATGTGACTCCGAACGACTGTACACTCTATGTTGAGGTCAAGGATACCGGTATCGGTATCAAGGAAGAGGATCTCGACAAGCTCTTTATCTCTTTCCAGAGACTTGATGAGAGAAAGAATAAGAATATCGAAGGAACCGGCCTTGGTATGTCGATAGTTGAAGGTCTGCTGTCCATGATGAACAGCCGCCTCTATGTGGAAAGCGAATACGGAAAGGGCTCGAAGTTCTATTTCAGACTTGCTCAGAAGATAGTTGACGGTGCTCCGATAGGTGAGTACAGCAAGACTATGAGCAAGGAAGCTGCCGAGATCGTTGATACTGGCGTCATGAGATGCAAGGGCGCAGACATTCTTGTGGTTGATGATAATGAAATGAACCTTAAGGTTGCCAAAGGCCTCATGAAGAGACTGGACATCGTTCCGGATCTCGCCGAAAGCGGCATGAAATGTATTGATATGATCCGGAAGAAGCATTATGATGTGGTACTGATGGATCACATGATGCCTGTTATGGATGGAATCGAGACTCTTCGCAAGATCAGAGAAGAGCAGCTGCTCGGAGACGATACGGTGGTTATCGCCCTTACCGCAAATGCGATAGTCGGCGCCAGAGAGACTTATCTTGCCGAGGGCTTCAAGGATTATCTGTCTAAGCCGATAGATCCGGAGAAGCTCGATAAAATGTTGGCAAAATATCTCCCGAAGGAGAAGGTATTCTATGGAAGCGCCGAAAAGGATGAGAGTGAGA
>ONVE01000138.1 GCA_900321215.1 uncultured Eubacterium sp.
AGCTCCTTAGCAAGCATATCGTACTGTTCACAGATCTTTGGAACGTCTTCCTCGGTTATCGCATAATCCTCTTCAGGAGGAGCTACAACCGGCTCCATAGAAACCTCGTCGAAGCCTTCGTCGATAAGATTTATAACATCCTGACAGAAGTCCGTATTAAAATGAGTAAATGTTCCTCTCACATAATACTGGCCTTTTCTCTTCTCCCTGAACTTCTTATATTTAGGAAGAATGATGTCGTAGCTGCCCTTGCCATTTCTGGTAGGACGCATATTGTCATGTACTGTTCTTCTTCCGTCAATACTGAGAACCACATTTACCAGCTCTTTGTTGGCAAATTCCAAAACGTCGTCATTCAGGAGAACACCATTCGTGGTAAGCGTGAATCTGAAAAGCTTGCCTGTCTCCTTCTCTCTCTTTCGGCCGTATTCAACCAGCTGCTTAACAACCTTGTAATTCATGAGAGGCTCGCCGCCGAAGAAATCAACCTCAAGGTTCTTTCTGTTGCCGGAATTCTCGATCAAAAAGTCAAGAGCCTTCTTACCGACCTCGAGACTCATTATCTCCTTAGGGCCGTTATATTCGCCCTGTCCTGCGAAACAGTATTTGCACGCCAGATTGCAGTCATGTGAAACATTCAGGCAGAGTGCCTTGACTACAGTCTGTCTCTTTTTGAAATCTATTATTAAGTTTTTATATCCATCCTCGGTAAAGAGCTGTCCGCTGTCAGCAAGTGACTTCACCGCCTCATAGGCGTCCGCAATCTGTTCTTCTCTGGAGAGTGATGAGGATTCGTCAAATGAATACTCCCTGCCGTTCGATGCTATCGCTGAAACGACCTCTTCCTTAGCTCTTCCCTGGAAAATTTCTATAATATCATAAACCAGATCATCTACCACATGCACCGATCCGCTGCAAACGTCCAGTACCATGTTGTAGCCGTTATTCTTAAACTGGTGAACCATAAATACTCCCTACTAATTACTTAAAGAGGACTATCCGGAGGATGGCCCTCTTTAAAGTAAGATTCTGCACTACTATTAGTTGTTCTCGCAGTGCTGATTACCTACTGTGCAGGAGGTCTTGCAAGCTGACTGGCATGATGTCTGGCACTCGCCGCATCCACCCTTTGCAACAGTGTTGTTGAGTGTCTTTGTTGTTAAAGTTTTGATTCTTTCCATAACTCTATGCTCCTTATTAATTTTTTACATACTATTTTTAAACATACACTTGCTGATTATAACACAAAGAAATCAGTAAATAAAGAGCTTTTTTTCAGAAATAACGGCATAAATACTAACAATTTGGACAAAAAATACGGGCTGCACATAAAGTGCAGCCCGTAAGGACATTTAAATTACTGATTCTCTTTTCTCTTCTTTCCGAGAACTACGAATCCTGCGCCTCCGAGGATTATCACGCCTGCTGCTATAGCAAGTATGATCCAGAGGAGATTGCCTGACTTACCGTATTCAAAGCTTATTGTCTGTGCAGATTCATTTCCTGCATCATCAACAGCCTTAATGGCAAGATCGTAATCACCCTTCTCGCTAACCTCGAAGCTTGCTGTATTTCCTTCGATATTTATAGCTGTTCCGTTAAGTGTTACAGACTGAAGTGTGTCTTCCTCAAGCTGAAGAGCTACAGTGACTGTAGTAGGCTTCTTAAGGTTATTTCCACTCTCAACGCCTGTTACGATGATAACAGGTGCTGCTGTATCAAGTCTGAAATAGAAGCTTCTCTCGCTCTTGTTACCGATCTCATCCTCAGCTGTAACCTTTAACTCATGGAAGCCATCCTCTACCTTTGAAAGTCCATCGTAAAGAACATCATCCATGTAAAGCTGATAGGTTACTGTTGTAAGATCAACAACGATCTCGTCATCATCATAATCAAAGTCGAAGCTGTTAAATATCGGAAGAAGCTTCTTGGCACCAGGAGTATTTGAATTAATAGCTTCTGAATATGCCTGATACTCTTCCTCATTTGCCAGATCCTCAAGATCCTTGATGAGCGGTTTCGTCTTGTCTATAGTAAACTGTACATGCTGAATGGTTTCATTTCCGGCCTTATCCTTAGAGATAACGCGGATATCATAGATACCGTCTTCCTTAAATACCTGCTCGAAGTATGCTGAAGAGCTGCTTGTAAGTACTGAGTAATCCTCAAAGTCGATCGGAACACCTTCCGGATGCTCAAGAGTCTTAACTGTTCCCTCGAACTTTACTACGTTTCCTGTGAAGAATGTCTCTTCGATCTTTACTCCAAGTGTAACATCCTGATCTGTAAGGTACTTGTCAACACCTGTAAGTACAACAAGCGGTGCATTCTTATCAAGAAGGAATACAAATGACTCATCTGCCTTGTTTCCTGTCTTATCCTCAGCTGTAAACTCGAATCTGTACTGTCCGTCCTCAGAGAATACCTCTGTCATAGTATCATTTGCTGTCTTTGCATCAAATTCAACTGTCTTGTAAAGTGTCTCTGAAGAACCGTCAACCTTCTTGTAGATATTAATAACTGCTGAGATCATATCCCAGTAGAAGGCTTCTTCCATACCGTAGGTTACTGTTACATCATCTGCGGCTGTAGCACCCTTCTCAATACCTGTGATTGTAAGCACCGGTGCTGTCTTATCAACACGGAATGAAAGCTTAAGCTCGCTGCTTTCATTTCCGGCCTTATCAACAGCCTTATATGTGATCTCATAATCAGCCTCTACGCTGTAGCTTTCGCTTCCTTCAAGATCACCTGTTACTGTTGTTACCTCTGCTGATGCAGAAGGACGTGTCATAGATACTGTTCTTGTAACATCATCACTGTCCTTATTTGTATCTGATATTCCAAGAGTAACAGCTGCATCCTCAGGAAGGTATCTGTCGGTAATATCACTTGAACTATTGAGTGTAGCATAAAGATCAGGTGCTATTGTATCGATCTCAAATGTTACGCCCTTGGTTGAAGTATGGCCGGCCTTATCTGTTACAGTAACTTCGATCTCATGAACACCTTCAGAAGATCTTGTGAAGTTTCTTACAACCCATTCGCCGCCTCCAACCTGTGTAAATGAAGGAGTAACCGAGCTGCCGTTATCTGTTACAACGATGCTGTCTACATTGTATTCAAATACTTTGATATCCATTGATACACTGCCTGCATAATACTGTCCGTATGTATAGGCTGTGTTGAAGTGGCCTGCAGTATTTGAATATTCATTATGATACTTGTCCATCTTAGCAGGAGCATCAGTCGTGATAATGATATCAGACTGTGGTCCGTTTGTATCGATGGTAAATCCGATAGTTACTGATGACTCATTTCCGGCTCTGTCGACTGCCTTATATGTGAAGGTGTAGAATGCATCGTACTTGAATACCTCTACTGTTTCTTCGATATAACCGGCATCCTCGAGTACATTTGAACCGTCAGATAACTCGATCTTGTAGGTTCTGTAAAGGTCATCGGTATCCTTGTTGTCATCTTCAACCGTGATGCCTACAACAGCATCAGGTCCTCTGAATGAATTGCTTTCAGTGTAAGGCTTTGAATCAAGTGTTGGCTTAAGTTCCGGAGCCTTTGTATCTATTGTAAATGATAACTCACTGCTCTTTCCGGCATTTCCTGCATTATCGTTTGACGAAGCAGCGATCTTATGCTGTCCGTCACCGGTAATGGTGATCTCTGCGGTATATTCTCCGTTTCCATTGTCAGAGAAGCTTGCATCAACCGGATTACCATTATCTGTAACACTGAAGTTTGCCGGATCATAATCAAATACTGTTACAAGGATATTTACATCCTCTTTATAGTACTGACCGTATGTATATCCATTCTTGGCTGCTGTGAAGTGTCCTTCAACAAGCGGCTTATAGTTATTGCTGTACTTACTCATCTTAGCCGGTGCTGCGTTCTTGATCTTAAGATCAAGCTCAGGATCGGTTGTATCAATGATAAAGCTTGCTTTTTCTGTTACTGTCTTATTTCCTGCCTTGTCGATGGCTGTGATATATACCTCATACTTACCATCGCCTTCGCCCTTGGCGCTGTCAGGGAATATTCTGCTTGCATTGTTGTAAAGCTCTTCTGTCTTGGAAGCACCTGCTGTTCCTCCTGCAGGAGTATAAACATATGTAAGCTTAACATCTGTAAGATCTTCATAGCTGTCCTTAAGCTCGTAGCTTACCTTGCCCTGTCCGTCTATACGGAGATCCTTCTCGAAATCCTTCTTTCCATTAAGAAGAAGTGTAAGTTCAGGATCAGTGTTATCGATGATGAAGTCTACACCATTTGAATCACCCTTGTTTCCTGTTCTGTCGACAGCGGAAACTGTGATATGATGCTTTCCTTCACCTGATATCTCAACTGTACAGGTGTAAACGCCGTTCTTCTTCTTGAAGACTGCCTTTGACGCTTCGATCTTAGTCTTATTGTCATAAACTGTGAAAGGTTCTGCAGCAAGATCTGCATCGCTCTCGAAGATGTTTATGGTTACCTTAACTGTCTCACTGTTGTAATACTCACCATACTTGAAGGTTCTGCTGAAATGATCACCGTTATGAGTATATTCCTTAGGGAACTTATCCATCTTAGGACTATCTCCGGTCACCTTCTCAATCTCAATCTCTGGTGAAGTCGTATCAATGATAAATGCTGTATAGCTTGTAGTTGTATTACCGGCAAGGTCTGTAGCCTTAACGGTGATCACATATTTACCATCCTTGGTAAATGTCCTGCTTGTTTCAGCATTTGTACCGAAATCAACATTCTTCTCGCTTTCGCTTGTTCCGTCGAAGCCGGTATATTCATAGCTGAGAAGAACATCTGTAGGATCGTTTGTCGCATCCTTAAGTGTATAGCTTATTACTGCATCCTCGTTTAATCTGTAAAGTGCTGCATCGTCGTTTGTCTTCTCAGGTGCAGCTGCTCCGTTAAGGAGAAGCTTAAGCACAGGCTCATCCTTATCGATCCAGAATTCCTCTGTAGCATTACATTTATGTCCTGCCTTATCCTTGGCAGTTACTGTGATCTTATAATGTCCCTGCTCTGAAAATGAAGTCTTTGCTATGTACTTACCATCTGCTGAAACACTTGTAAGCTCCGGATTAAAGCTGAGAGCCTTCTGTTTCTTCTCAGAACCAACTATCTCATAGCTGAGCTCGCAGCTTTCAGGATAGAAGTCTGTCAGTGTGATCGTAATACCAACATTTGATGTAAAGTACTTCGATGTCTTAGGAGATTCACCTGTAAGCTTAAGACCGAGGTCAGGATTGCTCTTATCAATAATGAATCTCACGTAATCTGTTGTAGCCTTATTTCCGGCCATATCTCTTGTGGTAATCTGAATCTCATACTTACCTTCGTCAGAGAATGTC
>ONVE01000142.1 GCA_900321215.1 uncultured Eubacterium sp.
GGGTGACAGTTCTTCTATGGTTAGCACAGTTCAGTACAACACACTTTATATTTTTACCGATATTGAACAGGAAGACGGCAGCATAGAGAAGTATCTTTCCGATGAGGGATTTCTGTTTGGTGATAGTAGCTTTAATTATAGAAAGATGCGTTTTGTTAAGCAGATCATAAATGTGATAATTGTGGTGATCATGATGATCGTATCGATCAATCTGGTAAATATGAAATCATCGGAAGTATTACAGAGGCGTAAGGAAATAAGACTTCTCAGAAATATTGGTTTCAGCAGGAGAGATATCAGGAGATCGGTGATCTCAGAGGGGCTGATCGTCAGTATATATGCAATAATCTTTGGTATCATTTCTGGAGCGGCAGCGGCAATCTTTATAGTAAAAGGAATATATAGCGGAAAAGGATTAGCCGGATTCTTTGACGAGTCGTTTATGAGTATCAGATTCAAAATGGATCTGATGTCGAGCCTGGTAGTGGGACTTGTGATAATACTTATCAATCTGATTGTTGAAGAGATAGCTTTAAAACTGATAAAGAAAGCAGACTAGGAGGAGAATAAAATGGCAGAGCTTATAAAAACAGATAAATTAAATAAAACCTATGGCAAGGGTGATTCAGCGGTTGTGGCAGTGAATAATATCGATCTTACGATCAATAAGGGGCAGTTTACGGCTATAGTCGGTACTTCCGGTTCGGGCAAATCAACCCTGATGCATCTTCTGGGCGGCGTTGACAATCCGACCAGCGGCAAGGTTTATATAGAGGGAGAGGATATATTTGCACTTAAGGACGAGAAACGATCAATATTCCGCAGAAGGAGGATTGGTTTTATCTTCCAGGAATACAATCTGATCCCGATACTTACTGTTGAAGAAAATATCGTAATGCCGGTCCTTCTTGACGGTAATAAGGTTGATAAAAAAGAAGTAGATGAACTGCTTGAAAGACTTGGACTTGCAGATAGAAGAAATCATCTGCCGAGCCAGCTTTCGGGCGGACAGCAGCAGAGGGTGGCGATTGCAAGAGCTATCATCAACAGACCTTCTATCATACTTGCAGATGAGCCGACAGGAAACCTCGACAAGAGAAACAGCGAGGAAGTTATAAATATGATGTTTGAAGCAGTCCGTGACAGAAATGAAACTCTCGTCATTGTTACGCACGAGATGGACATAGCTGCCATGGCTGACAGGATCATCCATCTTGAAGACGGTACGATAGTGAGTGACACTTTGAAGCAGTGATCAGAAAAGTTATTATGTTATTTTTGATAAGGTGTGATAAAATGAAAGTTGATCATAGTCAGATAAAGGTAAGAACGGACAGGCCGGTGCATTTATTGTGAGGGTTTCAGGACTTATCGGATAACGGAGTTTGGAATGCATAAAATACTTGTTGTAGAAGATGATGATACACTTTCGGCTGCACTCGAGTTTTCGCTTACAGACGCGGGGTATTCCTGCAGTGTTGCAGGAACCTTTAAAAGTGCAGGCAGGATCCTTGAAGAAGGGAATACGATAAATGAATATTCCCTTCTTATTTTTGATGTCATGCTTCCAGACGGAAATGGATATGAGCTTCTGAAGATGTTCAGGGATAAAGGCGTAAAGCTGCCGGTGATCTTCCTGACAGCAGTTTCGGATGAGGACAGTATCGTAAAAGGACTCGATCTCGGAGCGGATGATTATATTACAAAGCCATTCAGAAATGCGGAGCTTCTGTCGAGAGTTCGTGCAGTGCTGAGAAGGGCTGACGCAGGAAATATCCAGACTGGAAATCAGGATGAAAATGCTTCTGATAGTGCCCGGAATATCATTTCGTACAGAGATCTAAGGGTTGATACAACAGCTTCGAAGGTTTTCCTGCTTGATGAAGAGATATTGCTTTCAGCAAGCGAGTATAAGATGCTTCTGTATTTTCTGCAGAATCAGGGGATCTGCCTTACAAGGTCGCTTATCCTTGAGAAGATATTTGATGAGTCCGGCAATTTTGTTGATGACAGTGCACTCTATGTATATGTGAATCGACTCAGAGATAAGATCGGAGATCTTAAGAGGAAGGAACCGTATATCAGAACGGTCCGGGGAATAGGCTACCGGATGGAGAAGGTGTAGATATATGCATTTGGAGAGAGAACTTAAGATAATAACCTGTATATTTTTGGGGCTGCTCGTGTTTACAGACATTTTTATATGTGCTGCGGCAAAGAGCCCCTTCTTGATATGTCTTGTTGTTTCTCTTGCGATGACTGCGTTATATGTCGCAATTATTCTTGTACTTAGGAGCTTTTACAGGAGAGTAGGAGGAATACGCCGGAGTACAAAGAAGCTTATCACACAGGAAACTACAGACAATGAGGGGCTGGAGCTTATCAGAAATGAAATGCTTTCCGAGGGTGAATTCGGAAAGCTGTCTGAAGCTATATATGACCTTTACACGAGCATACTTGAGACGGCAGATAGAGAGAAGCAGCAGAAGCTTTATCTGAAGGATGTTATCTCTGATATGTCGCATCAGTTCAAAACACCGATCGCAAGCCTTACGCTTTTTACCGATATACTCAGCTCCCATGCGGAGGAGGAAGGCTGGAACAGCCGGAACATAGATATATTAAGCAAGGAGCAGGATCAGCTTGAAAGGATGAGGTGGCTTACCAAGTCGCTTCTTCAGCTTGCAAGGATAGAGACGGACGCTGTGATCTTCAAGCCGGTTGAGCTTCCAGTTCAGGTTTTACTGAAGGAAACCGCTTCGGAGCTTCTGATGCTGGCCGGACAGAAAAAGGTTAACCTTGTGACGGAGGGGGATGAAGCAATCCTGCATGTGGATCCGGAGTGGATGCATGAAGCGCTCAGTAATGTAGTAAAAAATGCGATCGAACACAGCCCTGAGGGAGGAACTGTAAGGCTAAGCTGTACAAAAACACCGCTCATGACCAAGCTTTCTGTTACGGATGACGGAAGAGGAATACCGGAGGACGACAGGCTGAGAGTCTTTGAAAGGTTCAGCCGTTCATCGGATGCAGCGGCTGTTAATCCTGCCAGCATCGGTATCGGACTTTCACTTAGCCGGAGTATAATAGAAGGAAATGGCGGGCGAATATACGTGGAGTCACGGTTTATAGATGAATGTAAGCCGCCGGAGAAATCATTTACAACAATGAATATAGTTTTTTAAAAATACTGTTGCAGAAAATGTAACAGTATTTTTTGTTTTTTGTTAGATAACTGTTAGATAGGCGTTTTATACTGATGTAAAATACGAAAAACTATGTGGTGGAAGTTGAAGAGGAAAGGCAGATATGAAAAGTTTAAAAGGTCTTGTATTCAGATACATATGGAAGAATAAGCTGAGGACATTAATGACGATACTCGGTGTAACGATATCGGCGTTTATCATCTTTGGGATTTTTTCTTTCGGATTAAATGTTCATTATAACCGGATGCTGAATTATTACAGGCTCCAGGGGTCATACGATGCCTCATATAATGTGTCAAAGGAGACAGCAGCGGAGTTATTGAAGCAAAAAAACGGCGAGCCGTCGAATATTTCAGATGACGGCTGCAGCATAAAGAAGCTTTATGTTTCAGTATATAAAAAAGGCATCATTTATGTCGATGATATGAAGTTTTTCAAGGGCCTTGATCTGAAATACGGACGTTATCCCGAAAACGAAAACGAGATCATCGCTTCGCAGCATATACTCGGAAATACAGATTATTTTATAACACCGAACGCTCAGGTCGGCAGGAAGATTGTGATTGCTGATAAAGCTGCAGGAGACGAGTCCGGAAATGACTCCAAAAACGATTCCGGAGATGATTCTAAAGATGATTCCGGA
>ONVE01000109.1 GCA_900321215.1 uncultured Eubacterium sp.
GTGGGAGAAAATGTAACGATCTCTGTCGTGGATAATGCCATGGTGCTCTCTATCGAGGAGAAGAAGAGCAGACAGTTCGAGGTTAAGGTTGATACCAAGGGTGAGCCGGCAGAGGGCTATGCTCTCGGATCGTACGAGACAAATCCTGTAGTCATAAATGTAACAGGACCACAGTCTCTCGTAAATAAGATCAGATACGCAAGATGCGTTGTGGATGTTACAGACAAGACTGAAAGTATAGATACCGAGGTTAGGGTATATCTCTACGATGGAAATGATGAAGTGATGAGTTCCTCAAGGATCACGGCTGATGCGGAGACTGTAAGAGTTAAGATGCAGATCTTCGAGACCAAGGTCGTTCCTGTGAAGTTCTTCACAACCGGTAAGGTGGCTGATGGCTTTAAGCTTACGGGACTTACAGGAAGTGTAGAAGAGATAAGAATCACCGGACCGCAGCTGATACTTGATTCGATCTCTTATATAGCTGTAAATGATATTGATATAAGCGGCATTTCCGAGGAGACGGACTTTGACAGGAATATCTCGAACTTCCTTCCGGATGGCGTATATCTTGCGGATTCGGTTGACAGAGTGATAGTAACTGCGAGTGTTGAGGAGCTTGTTGTAAAGACCTTTAATCTGTCGATTTCTGACATAGAGCTTAAGAATACGGACGACGAGCTTTATGATTACAGCCTGGTGATCCAGGGTGCGTATGTGATAAGCCTGAGCGGCCTTGAAGCAGATGTTTCGGGCGTAACTCTTGCAGACCTGCATCCGGTTATCGATTGTAAGGATCTGAAACCGGGAACAGAAACTGTTAAGGTGATCCTGACGAAAAATAATAAATATACAGTAACAGAAAATGGAACGGTTACTCTTGTGATCAAAGAGAAGACAACTGAAGCAGAGGATGGCGAGACCTCTTCTGAGGAAGAAGGTAATTGATTAACTGCCGGGACAGGAAGTATATGATCTTACGGCCTGTCCCGGTTTTTGTATCCAGACAACAGTTTTATGGAGGGGAAAATATGGATGAGGATATCTTAAAACTTCAGGAAGCTATTGACGAATCGAATTACATCGTTTTCTTTGGCGGAGCCGGTGTTTCGACAGAAAGCGGCATTCCGGATTTCAGAAGCCAGGACGGACTTTACAGCCAGAAATACAAATATCCGCCGGAAACCATAGTAAGTCATACATTTTTCAAGCATTACACAGAAGAATTCTATGAGTTCTACAAGGATAAGATGCTTATCACGGACGCAAAGCCGAATGCGGCACATAAGAAGCTTGCGGAAATGGAAGCAGCCGGAAAGCTTAAGGCTGTTATCACACAGAATATCGACGGTCTTCATCAGGCAGCCGGAAGCAAGGAAGTGCTTGAGCTTCATGGCTCGACACTCAGAAATTACTGTATGAAATGCGGCAAGAAATTCAGCAGTACAGCTGAGGATGTTCATGCCGGAGTAAAATACATACTCGCATCTGAAGGTGTTCCGAGATGTGATAAGTGTGGAGGAATCATCAGACCGGATGTTGTACTTTACGAGGAAGGCCTTGATTCGGACGTGATCTCAAGATCGATAAAGCATATTTCAAAAGCAGATATGCTGATCATAGGCGGAACCAGTCTTGTGGTTTATCCTGCTGCAGGCTTCATCGATTATTTTAAGGGAAAGCATCTGGCGGTCATTAATATGTCACCGACGGCAAGAGATGTTGCGGCAGATATACTTGTGCAGAAGAAAATAGGAGAGGTGTTCTCGCAGATCAAAGTTTGAGAATGATCTGATAACAAAATGATAAAAGCCTCACGGAAAACTATAGAGAAATATAGTCTTCTGCGAGGCTTTTTATATGCTTATAATTATACTATTTAGTTCCGAAGATTCGATCTCCGGCGTCTCCGAGGCCCGGCATGATATAGGCGTTGTCATTTAAGCCTCTGTCAAGATTGCCGACATAGATTTCGATGTCCGGGTGAGCCTTCATCAGGTTCTCAAGTCCTTCAGGTGCTGCGATGATGCACATGAATTTGATGTGCTTTCCGCCATGCTCCTTGATGAAGTTTACTGCTTCAACAGCTGAACCGCCGGTCGCAAGCATCGGATCGAGCACAACTATAAGACGCTGGTCGATAGGATCAGGAAGCTTACAGTAATACTCGTGAGGAAGGTGGGTTTCAGGATCTCTGTAGAGACCGATATGTCCAAC
>ONVE01000143.1 GCA_900321215.1 uncultured Eubacterium sp.
ACAGCATGGCCTGTACCGAGCTGTTCTGTCTGAATTGCAAAGCTGATCCTTCCTGCTTCGATGTCAGCTCCATTTTCTTCTTTAATAACACTTTCAACTATATCTGACTTATAACCAACGATAACGCAGATCTTCTCTGCTCCTGCGACTTTGGAAGCCTCGATAACATGATGCACCATAGAGCTTCCACAGCATTTATGTACAACCTTAGGAAGCTCAGACTTCATTCTGGTTCCTTTTCCTGCTGCAAGTATAAGTACCTTAAGTTTATCATCCATTTTACTGATCTCCTTTGCAAAATGATCATACCGACCATATTCTTAACTTTACTAATTCTAGCAACTTGCACCTTTAAAGTCAAATATAACATAGCGTTTCCGGGCATAGAAAATCCCTCTTAAGCAGATTACAGGTTTCTGCCTAAGAGGGCGCATTTTGCATTATTAAAATGTGGTCTTTTCAGCCATTCCTTACACCGGAAGCTTTCCGTTTAATTTATCGATGATGATCGGAAGCTCTGAATCTATCTTGTCATTTTCAAGCTGGCAGGTACCTGCATTTCTGTGTCCGCCTCCGCCGTATGAAAGACAAAGCTCACCGATATCAAACTTGGAACTGCGGTTTACTATAGACTTTCCGATCATAACTGCAGTGTTCTGCTTCTTGAAGCCCCATGCAACATGAACTGAAAGCTCGATCTCTGGATGCAGAGCGTAAACCATAAATCTGTTGCCTGTATAAATGGTTTCTTCATTTCGAAGGTCAATGACCGCAACCTTGTCATAGATTTTAGTGATACGCTCAAGCTGAGCCTTGAAAAGCTCCTGCTGCTCGAAATACATATCAACTCTTTCCTTAACATCAGGAAGAGCAAGAACATCCTTGATACTGTGATCAACACAATAATCGATCAGCTCCATCATAAGTGCGTAATTGGATATTCTGAAATCATGGAAACGTCCAAGGCCTGTACGTGCATCCATCAGGAAGTTCATAAGAACCCAGTCTGTCGGATTAAGTATCTCATCCTTGGTAAAATCAGCGCTGTCGCCCTTGTCAACAGCCCACATGATTTCCTCTGAAACCCTGACAAACCTTTCCTTTCCGCCGTAGTAATCATATACAACTCTGGCAGCTGATTTTGCATCACCGTCGATTATATATTTACCTTCGTATTCTTCCTTCTTATTCCTTATAAGCTCGCTTTCATGGTGGTCGAAGGCAAGGCCTACACGCGGATCAAACGGAAGGTTTGTTGTAATATCATTTTCTGACAGATCGATCTTACCGTCCTGGACATCCTTAGGATGAACGAATTTGATCTCCTCGATGAGGTCCAGCTCCTTCAGCAGCATTGCGCATACCAAACCGTCAAAATCGCTTCTGGTAACAAGTCTTTTCTTCATTAAATACCTCCTCACTTAATGAGCCTTTTATTTGTCGCCGCACTTCCCGCAGCAGCATTTTTTAAGGCATGGTACCTTGGAGCAGACCTTATCAGCTGTTCCGTTTACCTTAGACTTAAACTTATCATTGTGAGTATAGAAATAGTATCCGCATCCCCCAAGAATACCGATAAATATCGCACGGCGTATTGAACGTCTTCTGCGTCTTCTTATCTCTTTTCTGACTTCCTTCTTAACTTCTTTTTTGATCTCTTTTTTTATCCCCTTTTTAACACCCTTTTTTACCTGGTCTTCAACGACACCGGCAACGTCATTTTTTACTTCATCGCGGATGGATTCATCATAATTACAAAGTGCCTCATCCAGCTTTTTATTCAGTTTTTTGCTCATTAATTCACCCTCCTGTATATTAGTTTTTCCCTCTTATTTGATTATAATTTTTCTAAAAAGTGATGTCAAGAAAAAGCCCTGTCTATATCGGTTAAAGTGTGTTTTTTGCCTGTCCGGTAAGGCTCTAGAAGCCCCAGAACTGGTAGATCTTCCAGTAGATAAATCCTACCGTGATAAGTACGCAGCACACGTCTTCAAGTATAAGGACTTTATTCATCTTGCCCTTTCCCCACCTTATATGTGCCATCACTGCCATTTCAATCATAACTGCAAGAAATGCCATCGCAACTATACAGAATATCGCGCGGACTATCTCGTTCTGAACTCCGAAGAAGAAGAGAAGGCTGATCGCAGCTGCAAGTATACTTTCGGCGATTCCGAAGTTTATCTCGACAAGCTTAAATCTCCTCAGATCTCCTTCCTTGAAGGCTTTCAGCTTTATAAGGTGAACCACAAGAAGGAACATCACGACAAACAGCGATATTATCATGGAGATCAAAATGATGTTATTGATGATGAAGGTGGAATTACTCATCTTAATAAAATCGATCGAGGTATTTTCAATCCTTACGATATTTCCTTCCTCATCCGTTGTGAAGAAATAAAGCTTCTCTTCATCATTTACAAGAGTAAATATTGCCGCATTATCAGAAAGCTGTGTTATAGACTTTACACCGCTGTTGCTGGTGTATTCTCCTTTATCTAATTTAACGTGAAAACGGTCTGTCAGGAAGCTGTAAACTGAGAAGCAGCCCTTCTCGAAGGTTCCGCCGCTCATGATGTAATGGCCGGAAAAATCCACTTCCTTAAAATCATTTGTCTTAAGATCAGAATAATCCGGTTTTCCGAAAACAATCTCAGGAATCCTTGATCGGTAAATACTGTTGGCCCTCATATTGACCATCACTACAAAACCGGTCTTTGAAACCGGATCAAACTGCATAAGTGAAGAGAAACCGGTAGTATTTCCGCCGTGTCCGTATACTAGGTTTCCGTATTTATCAACCTCCAGGCCGTGACAGAATCTAGGTGTTTTGCCATCTGCAAAGTAAATTGTCGGTGTCAGCATCTCATCCAGAGTGCCTGCTTCCTTGAAGAGCGGTGTATCCTTGCTGTCGCAGAGAAATGCCTTTGTAAATGTTACAAGATCCTTCATGGTTCCTGTTGCAGAACCGGCAGGATAGATATGGATATACGCCCTGCATTCTTTCATGGAATTAAGAATGCCATCCTCAAGATAATAGCAATGAGTCTTGTCTCTATGCTCAGCTACCCACTGGTTATCTGAAAGATCAGGCTTTATGGCAGTATGCTCCATACCAAGTCTTTCAAAAATGTTTTTGTTTACATAATCTGCATAATCCATTCCGCTTACTTTTTCAACAACATAAGCTGCCAGGGCTGCGCCCCAGTTGGAATATGCAACAACCTCGCCGGGTGCATAAATCTGTGCAGGCTCGGTTTCCTTAAGCGCTTTTTCAAGAGACATCAGAGCTTCCGGATCCGTGGTCTCAACGTCTCTGTAAGGTGACTGAAAGCCTGCGTTATGATTCATAAGATTAAGCATAGTGATAGGCTTGTCATATGAAAGATAATTGAAGAAATCCTTCGGCAGAAATTCCCTGATATCGGCATCAAGCGAAAGCTTTCCCTCTTCGTAAAGCTGCATTACGCTGACCCACACAAGAACCTTGCTTATTGAGCCCCATTCATAGACCGTTTCTTCGTCTGCAAGGACGTCATTTCCTCTGTCGGCCTTTCCGGAAATGACAGTACAGATATCCTCCTTCTCTCCGAAAACGCTTATAGATACAGACGGCGTGGTATCCCTGTTCTCCTCTATAAGTTTGTTTATCTCATCTTCTATGGCTGCTGCGTCAAGTGCAGCATTTTTTTCTCCATCTTCAGTGTTTGCCGCGTCAAATGCAGCGTTTTTATCTCCATCCTCTGCCCCTTCAGCCCTGCTCACTTCACCGGGTGCGGCAGCGTATGTAAAAACTTTTTCTCCGTAAGTCCCCAATATAACAGATAAAATAAGAAGCACTGCGGCTAACCTTATCATTTTCCTTCTCATAACTTTCACTAAACTCCTTAATAGAATGATTTATATTCTTTAATTATACACTAAAATAGATATTTAACAAGCTGGGACGCACCTCGCAGTGGTTTATTTTTACTGAACATTCAGTGAATCTTCTGATCATCCTGCAGTATGATCATATAAAAAAACATATCCACCCCTTCAAATAAAGGATGGATATGTCTTCATGATAAATATCTAATTTTTATTTATTAGAACAGATTCTTGATCTTATCAACAACTCCGCCTGCCTTATCTCCTGCAAGCTTAGCCTTAACTCCGTCAACAACCTTTCCTACCATTCCATCAGGAATATCTACACCTGCAACCTCTTCTACTGTCTTCTCAGGATCCTTCTGGAACTTCTCTGCGATCTTTGGATCGCCCTTTACCTTACTTACGATTGAATCAATAGTTGCCTTGATATCCATATTCTTTTAACCTCCTTATGATTTCAGGTTTCCCTGTAACTATCATTGATTATATTCTTTTTTTACATTCATGTCAAAATAAAGAATATTAAGGATTATATACTGAAAAT
>ONVE01000002.1 GCA_900321215.1 uncultured Eubacterium sp.
GCCCAAAATCACCAAAAAATAAAAGCCGGCTTCCGCTTATCATTTCCATTTCAGTAGTTACCATAGCGGCAATTGTTATCGGATTGATATTTTTATTGAAGGATAAAGATGAATCGGATGACACCAAGGTTGCATCATCAGGTCATAATTCAGCATCAAACACCGAAAGCATCACCACATCCGACTATTCTTTAACAACTGCTGCACCTCATACCGAGGCTGCGGTAACAGAAGCTACAACTGTAGAAGAATATACTGAAGAAAAAACTACTGCTGCTCCTACGACCGAAAGTACCACAGAAGCAGTGATAGACAACTCCGATTCCGGCAGAGTTCTTAACATTTACTGTTGGAATGAAGATTTTAAAAATCGTATGACTCAGTACTATCCCGGCTATATAGAAATTGATGCCACGCACGGAAAAATAGGAAATGTAGATGTAAGCTGGACTATAGTGCCCACAGAAGCAAATACTTACAGAGACCAGCTAGACAAAAACCTCAAAAACTATAACAATCTTGATGCCGATTCAAGAGTGGATATCTATCTTCTGGAATCTGATTACGCAAATATTTATACCGACTCTCCGTATTCAATGAGCATTTCCGAATTGGGAATTTCAAATTCAGAAATCTCAGATCAATACAAATATACACAGGAGATCATGAAGGATTCCTCCGGAAATATAAAAGCTCTCAGCTGGCAGGTTTGTCCTGGTGTACTGATTTATAACAGAGAAATTGCCAAGGATGTATTCGGAACAGATGATCCATCAGAAGTCCAGGCACATGTAAAGGATTGGGATACATATCTTGATACAGCCTTATATATGAAGAGTTATGGCTACAAAATGACAGCTTCGACCGTTGAAACATACAAAGCATTCGAGCAGAACAGAAAAAGCCCATGGGTTGTTAACGGAAAGATCATTGTTGATGACAGCCTTGTTAACTGGGTGAATCAATCAAAAATACTGTATGATTCCGGTCTTACAACTACAGAAGGCTTATGGTCTACCGAATGGTACAATGGATTCTACAATAACAGAGGTGAAAATGCCTTCTGTTACTTTGGTCCTGACTGGCTTATATATTACTGTATGGAATATTATGAAAGTGAATCAATAGCAGCTAAAGGCGGATGGGCAGTTTGCCCGGGACCTGCTTCCTTCTATTGGGGAGGCACATGGATCGTTTGTGCTTCCGGAACTGATAATAAAAGCCTTGTAGCCGATATTATGAGGGAAATGACAACCGGCAGCTCTATCACAACTAATCTGCAAAGAGATACCCGTGAAATGGCCAACAGCAGATCAGCTTCAGGCAATAATGCATATGACGACGCATTTGGAACTGATATGCTCGGAGGTCAGAATCCGATAGGCTTTTATGACAGCAGTGCAAATTCTATCAATCCACCGGCTCCTACAAAGTATGATGAATACTGTTATAATGCATTTTTAGATCACATGATAAAATACATTAATGGAAACTTTACTTACGATGAAGCCTTGTATGAATTCTATACAGATGTCACAAATAAGTATCCTGAGTTAAGCTGGTAAAGTCCTCTATTATCCATATAATACTAATAAAATTTAAACAGCCGACAGTGTTCTTACACTATCGGCTGTTATTTATTTCTTATCTGTCTCCGGCTTCTTCTCCAGCTTGTCAAATATCTTCCACATAACAATACATTTTGAATATCCGAATATGCAGAAAAGTATTACAAGCCACAAATACCAGCTGTAATGGAATATCGTCGGATTTACGTAGTATATAAGGAACGGCAGGAAGAAATGGAAAAATACAAAGAGCCATTCCTTGATATTCATTATCGAAAGGATAAATGAATTCTTGATGTAATTAAAGGTTGTATTCTCATATCTTGCAACAAGAGGAAATACAAATGGCACTATAAGTGAAACTACCAGCATCTCAAATCCGAGAAGTATCATAAGATATGACGCCATCTGTGTATCGTTGTTTGTCACATAGGTATACTGGAGGAAAAGCGCTCCGATGATAACGAGAAGCACGATCCAGACCTTTGTTGCCGGCCAGAAATTCTTCTTGAAGGCTTTTATAAAATCATTTTTGGCTACGCCCTCCTGATTCTTGACCATCTTGATAAGCACCGAATAAAGTGCGGTTACTGCTGCTCCTATCGTAATGATCGGCAGACAGAAAACAGTAAGCATGATGTTCAGTATGAAGAAATCCCCGAACTTATCCATCGCTATGAAAAACTTCTGTCCTGCGGTAAGGTGTACCGGTTCAGGGTTTTCTGTAGCCTGACTTTCCTTTAAGATATCTCTCTTGATGCTCTTCGGATGAAGCATAAGCTCTTCATCTGCGTTATCTGTATCATTTTTATCATTCTCCGGAATGATATCTTCAACAATATTTCCGGATTCATCTGCATGGAGCCTTACTTTCTTGCTGGCATCGGCTTCCGCATTCTGCTTCTTCTCTGATACTTCGCTTTGCTCCGGTTCAGTTTTTTTAGTTATAACTTCATGATCTGCAAGATTTTTACTGGATTTATACATTTTCGTTCTCTTTACTTTTTATTTTTCGTATCACACTCGACTATTCTAGCACACTATAACACATGTGTCAAAATGGTAGAATTAAAAATACTGCCGATAGTCATAAACCATCGGCAGTATATTAAATACATTTTAAATTCAAAAAATGTACGAAATTAACCCTTAACGGCACCAACTGTCATACCTGCAACGATATTCTTAGCTAAGAATATGTATACAATGATAACTGGAAGAATTGAGAAAGTGATCATCATGTAAACCTGACCCTGATCAAACTTCAGCCAGTCTGCAGAACGAAGCTGTGCAATGAGGATTGGAAGTGTCTTCTTCTCATCTTTCTTAAGGATAAGGGCTGGAGTGAAGTAGTTATTCCAGCTTCCTACGAAAGAGAAAATAGCCTGAACAGCAAGAGCCGGCTTCATAAGCGGAAGTGCAATTCCGTTGAAGATTCTAAGCTCGCCTGAACCATCGATTCTTGCAGCCTCAAGAAGTTCCATAGGGAGAGCACTCTCCATGTACTGCTTGATGTAGAAGAATGTGATTGGTGATGCTATAGCAGGTATGATAAGTGGAATGAATGAATTCTCCAGCTTCATACCTCTGATTAACTGTAAGAAACCAAGAGCTGTAACCTGTGTAGGGATCATCATGATAGCAAGGATCATTGTGAACATGAACTTCTTCAGCTTAAAGTTATAAGCATGAATAGCGAATGCTGTCATTGTTGAGAAATATACACAAAGGAAAGCTGTGCAAAGCGATATAGTTAAACTGTTGAAGAGACCTTTCATAACAGGAAGTGTACCGTTAATAAGGTTCTTAAAGTTCTTAATCGCATATTTACTTGGGATCACAGTAAATCCTTTACCGAACTCACTGTTACTCTTTGTTGCATTAATAAAAAGTATATAAAACCAAAATAGACAGAGAAGAGAGACTAATGCTAATACTACATAAGATATAACTCTTCTTGTATGTATATTGATACCACTTTTTCTTTTATCTGGCATTTTTACTCTCCCCCTTTCTACTTATCTTTCTTCGTATTAAACTTGAATATGATCATACTCAGTATACCTGTGATGATGAACATAAGTACTGAAATAGCACCACCAACACCATAGTTCTTACTGAACAGGTTTCTATTCAAATACATAATAAGTGTCATGGTAGATCTTGCCGGATTTCCTGATCCGTTTGTAAGGATCTGAGGAACATCGAACATCTGAAGACCACCGATAAGAGATGTGATCATTACATATATGAGGATTGGCTTAAGGAGTGGAAGTGTTACCTTAAAGAATACCTGTGAAGAGGTAGCTCCGTCAACCTGAGCCGCTTCATATAATGATGTATCAATACCCAGCATACCTGCCAGGAGAAGGATTGTAGTATTACCAAACCACATCATGAAGTTAATAAACGCAACGATGCCTCTGGACCATCCTATGCTGGCAAAGAAATCATAAGATTTATCAATAAATCCTAAGCCCTTTGCAATATCATTGATAGGTCCTGAAAGTGAGAACAATGAGAAGAACAGCATCGCAAATGCGGAAGCCATGATAAGGTTAGGCATATAAATTACTGACTGGAAGAAAGCCTTACCCTTAAGTCTGAGACTTGGATCAGCGAACCAGTAAGCAAGAAGGATAGAAACTACTATCTGAGGAACGAAACCAAGAACCCACATGATCATGGTATTCTTGAAATATGTCATGATATTAGGATCATCCTTAAAAAGATTTTTATAATTGTCAAGTCCGATATACTTCGGACCTACTTCCTTAAGACCACCCATAGCAAAGTAGTGCTCAAAGAAGCTGTTATATATCGTTGTAATGAGTGGAATCAGCTGGAAAATGACGAATACCACAACAAAAGGTATCAGAAAGATATATCCCCAACGATTATACTTAACGATATTTTTGCTTTTTGTGTTCATCCTACCACCTCCGATACATAATCTTTTTTAAAAAAATCATTGCGTGCCTTTTGGGCCATTATGGCGTATAGACACGCAATGATCAATTATCACTTATGCGATAAAAATTAGATTAGTGTGAAAGTTCTGGATGCTTCTCTTCAACAGCCTTGTAGAATGCAGCGATTGCTTCATCCTTTGTAGCGTACTGTCCGTTGAAGTAGTTGTTCATAGCGTTCTGGAACTCTTCGTTACATGTCTGATCATAAGCTGAAAGGTTAGAAAGGTCAATCTTCTCAGCTCCTTCACAGAACATAGCAAGTGGATTCTGTCCACCAAGTACATCGAAGCCGAATGAAGCATCCTTAGCTGCAGCTTCCATTGCTGGCTTGTTGTTAACGAAGTCTGAATCCTTCTTAACGATGTCAACCATGATTGACTCGTTTGTTGTAAGCTGTCTCATGATATCAGCAACGAGAACAGGGTTATCTGTTCCGTTAACACCTGCGATCCATGTACCACCCCAGAAGAATCCCTGAGGTCCTGTTGTTGCAGCCCATCCGCCGTTTGTAGCAACTGAGCCTTCCTCACCAGCCTTCATACAGAAGTTGATGAGCCATGCTGGTCCAAAGTAGCAGAATACATCGCCTGGCTCTTCCCAGAAACCTGTTGACCAGTCATCTGACCAAAGACCTGCTGCTGTTGTCTCGCCTGCATCGAACTGCTCCTTAGACATATCAACCCACTTCATAAGGCTGTCATCGATAACGATCTTGTCGTTAACAACCCATGGAGAAGATACGTTGTTAGAGAATACACGGTATGAGTCAACTGCTGCTGCAGAAATCTTGTATCCAGCTTCCTTAAGCTTCTTAGCTGTCTCATTGTATGAATCCCAGTCCTTAACATATTCCTGAATTGTTGCTGGATCATCTGATCCGAATACTTCCTGAGCGATCTTTCTGTTGTAGATAAGAACACCAGGGCATCCCTGCCATGAAAGTCCCTTAAGTACGCCCTTAGAGTCTCTCATGATATCCTGTGTATACTTGTACTGATTTGCGATCTCAGCATCTGTGATTCCGAGTGATGCAACATCAGCTGTGTAGTCTGTATCAACATACTTAAGAGCGTAGTCAGCCTCTACAAGGAAGAGATCAGGCTTAGCGTCAGCTGCCATAGAGTCAAGGTTAAGGAATGTCTCATCAAGGTTCTGCTGATATGCATTTCCTTCAGATGGAACGATTGTCCAAACTACATCGATATCACCAATCTTACC
>ONVE01000144.1 GCA_900321215.1 uncultured Eubacterium sp.
TATCTACGGATGAAAGGATTTGTTGCGCAACAAATGAACGTTTTTTATTTCTTGGATATAAGGGGGATGATGTGGTAATATATAAAAAGGCGCCGGATGAGAGGGAGTATTCCGGGGCTTTGCTTGCAGACAAAAATAAGCGAACAGATATTCGATTTTTAGTTGACTTTCTATCTGTAATATTGTATTATACAAAAAGACGAACATATGTTTCATTAAGGAGGAAATTTGTATTATGGCTAGTGAAGATAAGCAGAGAGCGCTTGATGCCGCTCTTGCACAGATTGAGAAGCAGTATGGTAAGGGTTCGGTTATGAAGCTTGGCGACAGCTTCGAAGATATGAATATAGATGTAGTTCCGACAGGCTCGCTCAGCCTTGATATCGCTCTTGGAGCAGGCGGTATGCCTCGCGGACGTATTATAGAGATTTACGGACCTGAATCAAGTGGTAAGACTACAGTAGCTCTCCACGTTGTTTCAGAGGTTCAGAAGAGAGGCGGAATTGCCGGCTTTATAGATGCAGAGCATGCACTTGATCCTGTTTATGCCAAGAATATCGGTGTAGATATTGATAATCTTTATATTTCGCAGCCTGATAACGGAGAACAGGCACTTGAGATTACAGAGACCATGGTTAGATCCGGTGCGGTTGATGTTATCATTGTTGACTCTGTAGCTGCTCTTGTACCAAAGGCAGAGATTGAAGGAGATATGGGAGACAGCCATGTCGGACTTCAGGCAAGACTTATGTCTCAGGCGCTCAGAAAGCTTACAGCAGTTATCAGTAAGACAAACTGTGTAGTTATATTTATTAATCAGCTTCGTGAGAAGGTTGGCGTAATGTTCGGTAATCCGGAGACTACAACAGGCGGACGTGCGCTTAAGTTCTATGCATCTGTCAGACTTGATGTAAGAAGAGTTGAGACCATCAAGCAGGGCGGTGAGGGTATAGGAAACCATACCAGAGTAAAGATAGTTAAGAATAAGATAGCACCTCCTTTCAAGGAGGCAGAATTTGATATCATGTTCGGTAAGGGTATTTCCAAGGAGGGAGATGTTCTTGATCTTGCTTCCAACAGAAATATCATCGTAAAGTCCGGTGCATGGTATGCATATAAGGGTGAGAAGATCGGACAGGGCCGTGAGAATGCAAAGCAGTACCTTGTTGAACATCCGGATGTATTTAAGGAGGTTGAGAACAGGGTAAGGATAGATGCAGGTATCGGCGGAGTATCTCAGGAGGATTATGAGAAGCTTCTTGCTGAAGGTCTTGTTCAGCCTAAGGATGATTCAGAGGAATAATTAATGCCTGTAATCAATATCAGTGAAAAGAATAAAAGAATTCTCGTGAGTATAGATGACCTTTATATAGGTTATCTATACTCATCCGATATTATGAGGCTTTCTCTTACGGATGGCATGGAGATAAGTGATGCGCTTGCCGATGAGATACGAGAGAAGATATTTGACAGAATGTTCTTCAAGGCGCTTTCGTATCTTGAGAGAGCAGAATACTGTGCAGAGGAGATACGTTTTAAGCTTTCGCATAGTGACTGCTCAAAGGAGATGATGGACGGAGTCATCGAAAAGCTGTATAAAAACCGCTATCTGGATGATAAGAGATATGCCCTAAGCTTTCTCAGATCATATTCAGGTAAGAAAGGCCTGCGCCTTATGGAGACAGAGCTTTCATACAAGAATATACCTAAGGAGATCATAAAAGAGGCTGTTGATGAGTATCTGGAGGATGAAGGGTACTCTGAGGATGATGCGATAAAGCGTATTTTAGACAAAAAATATAAAGATGCGGATATGTCTGATCCGAAGATCAAAAGCAAGGTTGTAGCGTATCTGGTACGCAAAGGATTCCCTATTGATAAGGTCAATAATCACTTGACATAATATGCAAAACAGTTTAATATTTAGATGTTGTACGTTTTAGTGCAATGAAAATTTAATAAGGAGGTGCTCCTGTGGAACCTGTCTACATAGTGATATGTGTTATCGTACTTGTAGCAGCTGTTGTTGGCACATGGTTCGCGGCTACGGCATATCGTAAGAATATTGCTGAAGCTAAGATCGGTAGGGCTGAAGACAAAGCTAAAGAGATAATAGATGATGCACTTAAGACTGCTGAAGACAAGAAGCGCGAGATAGTCATTGCGGCCAAAGAGGAAGCTCTGAAGACCAAAAATGATCTTGATAAGGAAGTCAAGGATCGTCGCAACGAGATTCAGCGTATGGAGAAGAGAGTTCTTTCAAGAGAGGAAAATCTCGACAAGAAGAGTGATGCACTTGAGAAGAAGGAAGCAACACTTTCAGCAAGAGAAGCCGAGATTAACAAGCGTAAAGCTGAAATTGATGATCTCTCATCTAAAAGATTACAGGAACTGGAGAGAATATCCGGACTCACCTCTGAACAGGCAAAGGAATATTTACTTAAGACTGTTGAAGACGATGTAAAACATGAAACAGCAGTCATGATCAAGGAAATGGAATCCAGAGCGAAGGAAGAAGCTGATAAGAGAGCCAAGGATTTTGTTGTTTCAGCTATACAGAAATGTGCAGCTGATGTTGTATCAGAATCAACAATTTCACTTGTTCAGCTTCCGAATGACGAAATGAAGGGCAGAATAATCGGTAGAGAGGGTAGAAACATCAGAACCCTTGAGACTATGACAGGTGTTGATCTTATTATCGATGATACACCTGAAGCAGTTATCCTGTCGTGCTTCGATCCTATAAGGAGAGAGGTTGCCAGAATTGCTTTGGAAAAACTTATCGTTGATGGAAGAATTCATCCGGCAAGGATTGAAGAGATGGTTGAAAAGGCCAAGAAGGAAGTTGAGACAATGATCCGCGAGGAAGGTGAATCAGCTGCACTCGAATGTGGAGTACACGGTTTACATCCTGAGATCATAAAGCTTCTTGGTAGAATGAAATTCAGAACCAGCTATGGTCAGAACGCTCTTAAGCATTCGGTTGAGGTTTCGCAGCTTTGCGGACTTATCGCCGGAGAGATTGGCGAAGATATCAAGCTTGCCAAGAGAGCCGGCCTTCTTCATGATATCGGTAAATCAGTTGATCATGAGATGGAGGGTTCACATGTATCAATCGGTGTTGACATTTGTAGAAAGTACAAAGAATCAGCTACTGTCATTAATTCGGTAGCATCACACCATGGTGATTGTGAAGCAGAAAGTTTGATCGCTTGTATAGTTCAGGCTGCAGATACTATTTCAGCTGCAAGACCTGGTGCTAGAAGAGAGACCTTAGAGACTTATACCACAAGGCTTACTAAGCTTGAGGCTATAGCTAATGAGTTTACAGGCGTTGATAAGACCTTTGCTATTCAGGCAGGACGAGAGATTCGTGTTATGGTAGTTCCAGAGCAGGTTAGTGATGCAGATATGGTACTTCTGGCCAGAGATATTTCAAAGAAGATCGAAGACGAACTTGAATATCCGGGACAGATTAAAGTCAGCCTCATAAGAGAGTCACGCATTACTGATTATGCTAAGTGATTTATGTTTAATTACTTTTATCCCCTGATAGAAATATCAGGGGATTTTTTAACGAAAGGATTCAGATTATGAAGAGTCTTAAACTGATAGATAGAAAACTCGCATATAAAGCTCACAGAGTTGAGGTTTATGAGGATACCATGCAGAAGCCTGATGGAGAGATATTAAAGTATGATTTTGTTCATAACAGAAATGGTGCGGGCATACTGCTGGTAGATAAGGTAGTTAAAAACGGTATAGAAACAGAAGAAATGATCTTCGTAAGGCAGTACAGGACCACTGTTGGAGGACTCGATATTGAGATCCCTGCAGGCTGTCAGAATTTTCCAGAAGAGGATTTTAAGATATGTGCTTTAAGAGAAGCAGAAGAGGAGACAGGGTTTATTCCTGAGAAGCTGCACTATATCACAAAGATCATTGCCGCAGTCGGACTTTTTGATGAAATGACAGCGATCTATATCGGAACAGATCTTAAAAAGGGCAAGATCAACAGGGATCCGGATGAATTTATAGAGCTTATCAGAATGACTCCTGAGGAAGCCCTGCAGGCTGTGTATGATAATAAGATCATCGACAGCAAGTCTATCATAGCTATATTTGCTTATAATGATCTGAAGCAGAAGGGGCTTATCTGATCTGATTTTTATAATAAACTGTGGACATAATGTGTGTATAATGTGTGCGCCGGTATTTATGTTACATAATATTTGTTAACATTTATATAAAATTTTAAAATTTTTTAGAAAAAATTAATCTATATATTGTACAAGGTTACGTAATTAGTTCGCGGATTTTGTGGAATGCCTCAGAAACCTAGAAAAAGCGCCGTTTTTGATGAAATTTTACCATTGATTTTATGTTAATTTGTAATTATACTGTAACAAATAGTACTTTTTTATGGGTGAAGGATTCATGGGTGATTATATTGATAAGTTCATTACATATTTGAGGGATGTTAAGCATTCGAGTCTTAATACACTTTCTTCTTACAAGAGGGATCTTAAACAGCTTCAGGATTATCTGGATGCTGAGGGGTTAAAGGATCCTAAGAGTGTTAACACTACAATGCTTAATTCTTATATCCTCAGACTTGAAAGAGAGGGTAAGAGTTCTGCTACTGTTTCACGTAGTGTTGCAAGTATCAGATCTTTTTTCATTTACCTTCTTGGAACGGGGATAATAGA
>ONVE01000082.1 GCA_900321215.1 uncultured Eubacterium sp.
AAATATATTAAATGGATAGGAGATAAAAAATGTTAGATATTAAATTTTTGAGAGAAAATCCGGATATCGTAAAGGAAAATATCAAGAAGAAGTTTCAGGACAGAAAGCTTCCGCTTGTTGACGAAGTAATAGAGCTTGATAAGGAAGCGAGAGCAATCCAGGCTGAGGCAGATACTCTTAGAGGAGAGAAGAATACTATCTCTAAGCAGATCGGTGCGCTTATGGCAAAGGGCGATAAGGAAGGCGCAGAAGAGGCTAAAAGAAAGGTTGCTGAGAATTCAGCAAGACTTGCTGAGCTTGAAGCTAAGAAGCCTGATATTGATGAGAGAATCAAGAAGATAATGATGACAATTCCTAACATCATTGATCCTTCTGTTCCTATCGGTAAGGATGATTCGGAAAATGTTGAGATAGAGAAGTTCGGCGAGCCTGTAGTTCCTCCATTTGAGGTTCCATATCACACAGAGATCATGGAGAAGCTTGCAGGAATCGATCTTGATGCAGCCAGAAAGGTAGCCGGAAATGGCTTCTACTACCTTATCGGTGATGTTGCAAGACTTCATTCTGCAATTCTTACATACGCAAGAGACTTTATGATCAATAAGGGATTTACATACTGTATTCCTCCATTTATGATAAGAAGCAATGTTGTTACAGGCGTTATGAGCTTTGATGAAATGGATGCCATGATGTACAAGATTGAAGGCGAGGACCTTTATCTTATCGGAACATCTGAGCATTCAATGATCGGACGTTTTATCGATACAATGGTTGATGAAGAGAGCCTTCCACTCACACTTACAAGCTATTCACCTTGCTTCAGAAAAGAGAAGGGTGCTCATGGTCTTGAGGAGAGAGGCGTTTACAGAATTCATCAGTTTGAGAAGCAGGAAATGATCGTTATCTGCAAGCCTGAGGAATCAATGGACTTCTTCAACAAGCTTTGGAGCTACACAGTTGAACTCTTCCGTACAATGGATATTCCTGTAAGAACTATTGAGTGTTGCAGTGGAGATCTTGCAGACCTCAAGGTTAAATCATTTGACGTTGAAGCATGGTCACCAAGACAGAAGAAGTATTTCGAAGTAGGAAGCTGCTCTAACCTCGGTGATGCACAGGCAAGAAGACTTAAGATCCGTGTAAAGGACAAGGACGGCAACAAGTATCTTGCTCATACACTTAACAACACAGTAGTTGCTCCACCTAGAATGCTTATCGCATTCCTTGAAAATAACCTTAATGAAGACCTTTCAGTTAATATACCTGAAGTACTGAGACCTTACATGGGCGGTCTCGAAAAAATCACGCCTAAGAATTAATAATGCATAGTTTATACAGAGCGATCGGCTTTAGCAAAATTAAATCAAGAATGCAGCTCGAAGGTATTTACCGCGAGGTTATGAATACCCCCACACGAAAAACAACTGCCTCTATCGATCTCGGTGTAAGTTTAATACAGCTTGACCGGGAATTCGGTCCGGGCATCGGCGTTACTCTTGTGGGCGAGATTGATGCAACTCAGCGTATCAGTATTGAGCATGCATTTCCTTATGCTGTTCCCGAAAGGCTTACATACGTTCACAGCCTTCGTCTGGAAAAGCATATCGAAAATGATTCCTACAACGGTATCATTGACGATCTGACGTTAAGCGTCATGTTTTATCTCCAGAATATTGCCGATTATGTTCATTTAAACTGGATGAACAAAGCTCCGCTCGCAGAGACATGTATGCTTTCCGCACTCTCTGCGGAAGGTTCAATACTCCTCCCGATCAGTCGCGACGAGGAAAATGATCGTAAGATCAAGAAGATGCATTTGAAAAGACAGCGCCTTATAGAAGCTGCAAGATCAGGCGATGATGAAGCTATGGACAGCCTTTTCATATTGTCTCTGGATATGAAAAATGATATGTACAACCAGGCGCTTAAGGATAATATCCTTTCGGTTGTCGATACCACAATGATGCCTTACGGTATAGATTGTGAGGTCTACGAGATAATCGGCATTATCATTTCTCATAATACTGTTAAAAACAATCTTACAAATGAAGAGATCGTTCACATGACGCTGCTGTGCAACGATTATTATATCGATCTCTACATCAATTCAATGGATCTTAAGGGCGAGCCGGGTATCGGCAGAAGATTCAAAGGCGTTGTATGGCTGCAGGGATATGTTAATTTCTAAATATTATCTCCTTACGAGACATACTGTACCGCCACTTAAAATGTATCTACCAATTTAAGATCTATATAGTATTTACTCTCCTTACCGGACAAACCGGTAAGGAGTTTTTTTTATATGTGTTTCTGTCAAATATTTACGCTGTTACATTGAATAGAGTTTTAACTTCATTTTATAAAAAACAAGCTGGTATAGGTTTTGGCTATATCAGCTTCTAGTTTTTAGGAATTAACACTTAATTGATTCAAAGTGATATATTTACGCAAGCAAAGGAAATAAGAAATTTGAAAAAGGAGGAAACAGGATGTCAGTACTTGTGGCAGTTGCCAGTGAAGATGGAGTAAATGTTGATCAGCATTTTGGCTGGGCAAGAGAGCTTCTTATCTACAAGGTCGAAGATGACGGAGCGTATGAACTGATCGAAGAAAGACTTGTTCCAGAAATTAACAGTAACTCATCCGATGGATCAGCGGGCAGCAGCTCCTCAGAACAAAACGGATGCGGCTTCTCAGGACAATCCGGATGCGCAAACACTTCATCAGAAGAGACCGGAAGCATCAACAAAATACTTGAGCAGTCCGGCGTAGGATGTGGAAACGGTCACAGCTGCGGACACAATTTCCACGATGTCAATCTTGATAAACTGATCGACAGCCTGAAGGATTGTAAATACGTTCTGGCTCTTAAGATTGGAAGAGTCATGGATAAGCTGTTTCGATCCAAAGGTATCAGCTGTTTCTCGGTTAACCTTTCAATAGATGAGGCACTAAAGAGCATAGCGACTTACGAACAACGAATGCACAGGCGTCGGGAGGACGCAGAAGCATAAAAACGTATACACTGCAAGAAAGGATTTATATATGTTACACATCAGCACACCTCAGTATTACATTAGCGAGCCAGGAGCTATCAAGAGCTTCGGCAAGACAGTTTTAGATATAATCGATGCAGGCAAGGGACGCTTTGCTGAAGAAGGCGCCGAGAGAAAGGCACTTATAGTTGCTTCTCCTACAGCCTGGAAAAAAACAAAGGACGAGATTGAGTCACAGTTAAATAGTCTCGGAATTACTTATGAGAGAGCAGAGTTTAAGGGTTATCCTTCAGAGAGACAGGCCCGCGAATATGCATCATCTGCAAGACTTATAAATGCAGATGTACTTATTGCAGTCGGCGGCGGAAGAACGATGGATGTTACAAAGGCTGCAGGAACCTTCTCAAAGCTTCCGGTAGTCACAGTTCCGACAATCGCTGCAACCTGTGCAGCATGGGCAGCTGTTTCAATCCTTTACACAGACGAAGGCGACTTCGATAAGCCGCTTCCAAATCCGGTTTCACCTAGAGGAATCATCGCAGATACAAATATCATTGCGGCAGCTCCTACAAGATATATCAAGGCCGGAATAGCAGATACACTGGCAAAATGGTATGAGCCGGTTTACGCAGAGGCAGAGAACTTCACTACAAAGATATCTCAGCACGGAGCAAAGCTTGCTCATGACGTGATTGTTGAAAGAGCAGTAAGCGTTCTTGATAACCTTGAAAAGGGCGTTGTTGATAAGGATACAGTAAGGATCATCGATGCGATCATTTATCTGGCAGGCTTCGTAGGAAGCTTCATCGGAGAGAGAGCCTTCGGAGGATTTGCTCATCCATTTTATCATTCATCAAGAAGAATTCCTTCAACAAGAAAGATACTTCATGGAGAGCTTGTAGCCTTCGGAATGATCGCACAGCTCAGATTTGAGAATAGAAATGATGAACTTGAAGGTCTTCTGGATATACTCGGTAAGCTTGATAATCTCTTCACACTTGAGGAGATCGGTCTTACAGACGACAAGGACAAGAGAGTCATCGCAGACAGAATACTTGCTGAATGCAAGGGATGCGTTGCAGACGGTCACAGCCCTGAAGAGGTTGTAGCCGCATTTGACAAAGCAGGCGAAACAGTTAAGAGTTTCAGAAACAGATAAGGAGGACAAGGTCTTGGCAGTAAGTGAGAAAAAATCGGTTGCAGCATTAAAATTATACAGACCGGCAAAAACTCAGGAATCAGTTTGCAGGGAATACGGTATCGAGCCGGACAAGGTTATCAAGCTTGCCGGAAATGAAAGCCGTTTCGGATGTTCTCCAAAGGTTATAGAAGCACTTGAGAGAAGGAAGAATGAATTTTCATTTTATCCGGATTTCAACGTAAACGGACTTAGAACAACTCTTTCGGAAAGATTTAATGTTCCGGGAGAAAAGTTCATCTTCGGAAGCGGATCATTTGAGATTCTTTCCCTTATAGGTTCTGCTTTTATTGACGAAGGCGATGAAGCAATATATGCGGATCCGTCCTTCGGCTGGTACATCAATTCGACCGTTCTTAACGGCGGAAAGGTAGTAAAAGTACCAGTAGACAAAAACTTCTCAGTTGATGCAGATGCAATGCTTAATGCAATAACCGATAAGACCAAGGTTATCTGGCTCTGCAACCCGAACAATCCTACAGGAACAGTGCTTTCGGGTGAGAAGCTGACAGACTTCATCAGCAAGGTAAGAAGCGACATTCTTATAGTACTCGATGAAGCTTATATAGATTTTATAGATGAAGAGGCAAATGGCGGTCCATACATCGACACAGTAAGACTTATCGATAAATATGACAATCTGATCATTCTCAGAACCTTCTCAAAGTCTTACGGACTTGCTTCCTTCAGAATCGGTTACGGAATTGCAGATACATCTATCATCGCAGGACTTACCAAGGTAAAGCTTCCGATCAACACAACATTTGCTGCTCAGGCAGCTGCAGAAGCAGCTCTTGATGATGAAGCCTTCAAGGAAGATGTGCTTAGAAAGATACATAACGAGAGAAAGTATTATTACGAAGCACTCGAGGAGTTTGGCTTTAAAGCAGTTAGAACAAATGGAAACTTTATCTTCCTCCATACCGGACTGGATGGCGGATGGCTTGAGGAAGAATTTCTTAAGAAAGGTATCATGATAAGAAATGGAGCCGAGTTTGGTTTCCCTGATTTTCTCAGGATCTCAATCGGTACTCATGAAGAAAATGTCAAGGTCATCGATACATTCCGCACCATTTTAAATGATAAAAACCTGAAAGAAGGTGAGAAAGTTGGCTGATAATATCATACTTTCGGCCAAAGGGATCAAAAAAAGCTTCGGTAAAAATGAAATACTGAAGGGTGTTGATCTCGAGGTTGAGAAAGGAGACATAGTCGTAATACTCGGACCTTCCGGAGCGGGTAAAACAACATTTCTCCGATGTTTGAACTTTCTTGAAAAACCAAATAAAGGAACTGTTACAATCGGAGATCTGACTGTTGATGCAGCTCACGCTTCCAAGAAAGAGATCATTAATCTTAGAAGAAAAACTGCGATGGTATTCCAGCAGTACAACCTGTTTAAGAATAAAACATCTGTTGAGAATGTAACAGAGGGACTGATACAGGTACAGAAAATGTCTAAGCAGGAAGCTGTCAAGATTGCTAAGGAGCATCTTGATAAAGTTGGTCTTTCCGAGAAATACGATGCTTACCCGGCTAACATGTCGGGCGGACAGCAGCAGCGTGTAGGAATAGCAAGAGCGCTTGCCCTCAGACCGGAGGTAATTCTTTTCGACGAGCCGACATCAGCACTCGATCCTGAGCTTGTAGGCGATGTGCTTTCGGTAATGAAGAAGGTTGGAAAAAGCGGAGTAACCATGATAGTAGTTACCCACGAGATACAGTTTGCCATGGATATAGCTACTAAGGTAGTAGTCATGGACAACGGTACTGTAATCGAGGCCGGTACACCAAGACAGATCTTCTCTGATGCAAAGGAAGAAAGAACAAGACAGTTCCTTCAGAAGATCGTACCGGAATATTCATATGTAATCTAAATAGAATGTGCATTTTAATTTAAAAGTTTTTTAAAGGAGATATAAAGATGAAAAAATTTAATGAAGCAAACAGAACAAACAGAGGATTCAGAAAGAAGCTTAAGAAGGCACTTGCACTCGGCCTTGCAGGAGCAGTTCTTCTTACCAGCTTAGCAGCATGCGGAAAGAAGGAAGCTACAGCAGCTGACGGCGAGAAGGTTACAACATTAAATATCGGTGTTGTAAGCGGCGGCGACAGAACTTCATTTTTCGATGATAAAGGAAATCTTACAGGTTATGAGATCGAGCTTATGAAGAAGCTTGATGAGGAGCTTCCACAGTACAAGTTCAACTTCGTTCCACTTGAAGGACCAACACTTTTCTCTTCACTTGATGCTAAGAAGGTAGACTTTGTATCAGGTAACTTCAGAAGAAGTGATGCAAGAGAAGCTAAGTACTATCACACATACAGAGCATACATTTCAACACCTTACAACATCATCGTTTTCGATGACAACAAGGATATCAATGGTATCGAAGACCTTGAAGGAAGAAAGGTTGGTACAGGTGAAGGAAGCCTTATGGCTGATATCCTCAACGCTTACATCAAGGATAACAATTCTACAATCGAAATCGTATATTCTACAGACCTTGTTGCAGATCTTTCTGCAGGAAGAATTGAAGCAATCGTAATGCCAGGCAGACAGTTAGACATCTACAATGAGAAGTATGATGGTCTTAAGTTCAAGATCGTTGGTGATCCTGTTATCGGTAAGGACGGATGCATGAAGGATTCAAACGCTTACTGGTATGTAAGAAAGGATGAAGAAGGCGCAGTAATCAGAGATGCACTCAGCGAGGCACTTTACAAGCTTAGACAGGAAGGCGTTCTTACAGAGCTTTCAAATGAGTGGTATGGCAAGGACCTTACAGCTGGCATCGATGAAGAATGCGAGGAAGAAGTTAAGGAGATGTACGGAATCAAATAGTTTTCCGGATTATTTATAAAGATTTAGATTTAGAAGTTTAAAGGAGAAAAAGATGGTACAGGCATTTGAATGGAAATACGTATTTAAAGCAATGCCACGATTACTGCATTTCATACCTATAACGCTCCTTATATGGTCAGCGATCATTTTAAGCGGAATAGTTGTAGGAAGCATTTTCGCAGTGATCAGAACCAAACATATACCTGTTCTTGAGCAGCTGGTCAGAGTACTTTTATCTGTTGTGAGAGGCATTCCGCCTCTCACTCAGCTCTTTATATTCTACTTTGGTATGCCGGCGCTATTTCTCAAAATTGGTATTGATCTTACGAGAATAAATGGTATGTGGTTTGTAATTCTGGCATATGGGCTCAGCAACGGAGCGATCATATCAGAGAACTTAAGAGCTGCATTTGCAAGCGTAGGAAAAGGTCAGGAGGATGCTGCTTACAGCATCGGAATGTCAGGAACAAAAACATTTTTCAGGATAATGATCCCACAGGCAATGGTAGTAGCTCTTCCAAGCTTTGGAAACCTTTGTGTTGCAGCGCTTAAGAATACTTCTCTCGCATTTGCGGTTGGAGTTATCGAGCTTATGACAACAGCAAACCAGCTTGGATCATATACACTTCATAGAATGGAGTGCTATGTGGCTGTAGCACTAATCTACTATGTGCTTTATCTGATCATAAGAAGCATATTCAAACTGATAGAACATAAAGTTTCTTATCAGAGAGATTAATGATCGGAGGGATTAACTTATGGATTTTAACTGGAATTTTTTCTGGGAGGTCGTTAGAGCAAGTGGAAAAGCTATTCCTCTTACACTTTACCTCGCACTCTGGTCCTTCTTCTTCGGACTCCTTATCGCTCTCGTAATAGCGATACTAAGATATAAAAAAGTACTTATACTTGATAAGATAGCTGAAATTTACGTTTCATTTATAAGAGGAACGCCGATTATTCTGCAGCTTTATCTTGTTTACTATATCATACCTGCAATAGTTGATAATTTCATGATAAAACACGGCTTCAGCTTCCGCATGAATCAGGTGGAGATCAAAAAGCTTGTTGTACTTACTCTTTCAATAAATATGTCAGCATATCTTGCAGAGACGATACGAGGCGGTCTTAATTCACTCGGCCGCAGCGAGATAGAAGCAGCGATGTCAATAGGAATGACAGGCGGTCAGGTTCTTAGAAGGATCATCATACCGCAGGTACTGGTCATAAGTATTCCTAACTTCTCATCACATCTGATAGGTATCATCCAGGCTACATCGCTTGCATTTTACGTAACACTTGTTGAGATCACAGGAACTGCCAGGATCATGGCAATGGACAACTGGAACTACTACGAAGCATATCTTGCAACAGGTCTTATCTACTGGCTTCTTACGATCAGTGTAGAGATAATAACCTTTATAATAGAAAAGATAGTTGCGAAACGTGGATATTCACTTAAAACAAGATAATACATTTAAGATATTCGGAAAAAGCATTTACTCAGTAACTCGCGGTTTCCGAATATTTAAATTAATCACATTTTATCCGGTATCAAATTGTATTATTGGCACCTGAATCATTTAAAAGATTAGGAGAAGAGAAAATGGCGGGAATATATAAAGTAGAAGATCTTATAAAAACAGGTACAGCAATATTTGAAGCAGCAGGCTTCAGAAAGGATTACGCAGAAAGAGTTGCGGATAACCTGGTAACAGCCGAAGCAAGAGGCGTATATTCACACGGACTGGTACATCTTATAGATTATGTAGAATTTTTCCAGAGAGGAATGATTCAGAATAATGATGTTGAGATCGTTCGTGATTTTGGAGCAGTAACCTTATTCGATGCACACCATGCACCGGGCGCACCAAGCGGCGAACTTGCTATGGATAAGGCTATCGAAAAAGCAAAAGAACATGGTATCGGTCTTTCAGTTGTTAAAAACGGAACTCATTTTGGTATGGCATATTATTATGCCAGAAGAGCACTTAAAGAAAATATGATAGGTCTTGCATTTACAAATGCAGGAGACATGGTTGCTCCATTTGGCGGAAAGTCAAAGCAGATAGGAACCAACCCGATCTGTATTACTGTTCCGACCGAAAATGGAGAACTGACATTTGATGCTGCAACAAGCGTACAGGCATTTAATAAGCTGTATCATGCATCGGTTGAAGGAAGACCAATCCCTCTCGGCTGGGCTATAGACCCTGACGGAAATGATACAACTGATCCAAAGCTCGGAATGCAGGGCGCGCTTCTTCCGTTCGGCGGCTACAAGGGATACGGACTCGGCTTTATGGTTCACCTTATCACAGGTGTCCTGAGTGGTTCATCTCTTAAAAGAAATGACGACGGAAGTATTGAAGAGAATATACATAACTGCGGTTTCAACTTCTGTGCTATAGATATCAACCGACTGATAGACCTTAAGGATTTCTTTGACGGCGAGAAGCTTTTTGCAGACAGAGTTGCTGCATCACCTAAGAAGGAAAATGTTGAGAGAATCTACCTTCCGGGCGAGATTGAAGTAGAGAAGTACCAGAAGGCACTTTCAGACGGAATATTCCTTGATAACGGCGTTGAAGGAAATATGTTAAAGCTGAAGGAAAGATTTGGTTTATAGATTTAGTTATAGGTATTACTTATAACCGCATATCATTTCTAAGTATTAACGATAACCGGCGATTTAGTGGTACTATAGCAAATCATAAGAGAAACGCACAGGAAAAATATTAATAAGGGAGAATGATAATGGCTATCAGATATTCAGGCGTAAGAGAATCCAGACCAAACAGATATAACGATCTGGGTGGAAGCAGTACGGATCTCGAAGAAAGATTTAGAGAAAAATGTATTAAGAAAGCAGAAAGAAGCTTTGAACAGGGACTTCAGTGCCAGGAGATAAACAGTCTTCAGGCTCTTGTCTCGATCGAGGATTCGTTACTGGTTGTTCATTCACCTCAGGGATGCCTGGGATGCGTTTCTGCCATGCAGGATCTCTACAGAGTAGGACAGATCCACAGAGGAGTAAAACATGTTAAGAACGCCAGACTGCTTTGTACAAACCTTGACAAGAAGAGCGTAATCTTCGGTGGAGAGAAAAAGCTCCGTGAGACCGTTAAACTCGGTATCGAGAGATACTCTCCTAGAATTGTCTATGTATTTACTTCATGCGCATCCGGAATCATCGGCGACGATATTGATACAATATGCGCAAACCTTCAGGATGAGTACCCGGACATTGTAATTGTACCGGTACACTGCGAAGGCTTCAAATCAAAAATCTGCGCATCAGGCTTTGATGCAGCCCTGATTGCGATCAACAAATATATCATTAAAGGCGAGAAGAAAGAGACAGAGGATGATCTCATCAATCTTTTTGCTCCTACCTCGATCAGCTACGCAGATCAGAGAGAAATGGAACGAATGCTTGAAAACCTTGGAATGAGGGCAAATTATATTCCATTTTACAGCAACCTCGACAAGCTGAGAAATATTACAGCAGCAAGGGCTTCAACATCGATCTGTAAGGTATTCGGCGACGAGTTCATGCAGGAGCTGGAAAATGATTACGGTATTCCTTACAGCCATACAGTAATGCCTATCGGTATCAGAAATACAGATAAATGGTACAGAGGCATTGCAAAGATAATCGGTAAGGAAGCTGAGGCAGAAGAGATCATCAAGAGAGAACATGAGAGGATAGACCCTCTGGTAGCAGCAATACGTGAAAGACTGCAGGGCAAGAGAATATTTATCTGCGGCGGTACAGGAAGAAGCTTTGCTGCAGCTGCACTTATCGATGACTTTGGAATGAAGCTTGTAGGTCTTGAGACTCCTACATATGACAAGGATGCTCAGGACGATATAGAATATCTCAACAAGATCCACGGAGATTTCGTTGTAGATGTTGCGAACATGCTCCCATTTGAGCAGGTCAATCTGCTTAACAGGCTCAAGCCGGACTGCTTCATAGGAGTTGCGGATTGGGCCGCCAAGCTGGGACTCCCAACAACCCACGTTCTTGACGGAAAGCGTCCAACAATGGGTTATGACGGACTTATCTATCTTGGCAACAAGATAGCCGATCAGTTTGAGAATCCGGGCTTCAATAAAAAGCTTGCGGCTCATACTAAGCTTCCTTACAAGGAAAGCTGGTACAAAGAAGATGCATTTAAATATATCGTTGAAAGATAAATTATTATACAGAGGTAAAATATGTCAGCAATTACTGAAAATCCACGCGGAGGCTGTGTCCTTGCGGGTATAAATTCAAATCTTGCATCAATAGGCGGCGTATGTCCTATATATCATTCCGGCCCAGGCTGCTGTCTTCAGACATCTGCAGCAGAGCAGGGTCAGTCAGGCGGTAAAAGCATTGCCTTCGTTTCAGGTTCATCAATCGCATGTTCAAACATGCTTGAGAAAGAAGTAGTTTTCGGAGGTACAAATAAGCTCCGTACTACTGTTCAGGGCGCTATAGATATCTATGATGCAAAGATCTTCTTCATTTTAACAGGATGTACAGCAGGTATCATCGGTGATGATGTCGAGAGCGTTGCACAGGAGTTCCGCAATAAGGGACATGAGGTTTACGCTATAGAGACTCCGGGCTTCCACGGCGACAGCAACCTCGGCTATGAGGTAACTTGGAACAATCTTATCGATCAGGTCATCGAGCCTAGAGAAAAGGATGAGAAGCTTGTAAATGTCTTCGGTATCGTTCCTTACCACGATCCATTCTGGTACGGAAACCTTGAAGAGATCAGAAGAATCCTCGAGCGTCTCGGACTTAAGGTAAATACCTTCTACACAAACAAGCAGACTATAGATGATGTTAAGGGCAGTTCAGCTGCAGCATTAAATATCGTTATAAATCCATGGCTCTTCGAGAAGCCGGCAGAAAAATACAAGGAGAAATTCGGTATTCCTTGGATCAAATATCCGGGACTTCCTGTCGGAGCAACCGACACAACCGAATTCGTTCGTCAGGTAGCAGAAGCTCTGTCTCTTGACAGCGAACTTGTTGAGAAAGTAATCTGGGAGGAAGAAGATTACGTATACAGCTTCCTTTCACAGGCAATCGGAAGACTGTCATGGAAGAGATTCGGCGTGATCGGTGATGCAAACTCAGCAATCGGTATCACAAGATACCTTGCAAATGATTACAGCTTCACTCCTAAATTTACAGTAATATCAGAGCCTATATATAGAGGCCACGATGTTCAGCTGATCAAGGACAGGATCACAAATCTGGAATATGCAAAGGCACCGGATGTTATATTTGCATTTGATCAGTATAAGATAAATGAAGCTATCAGACAGCATGAAGATGTTTCGCTGATAGTTGGTTCCTCAAATGACAGAGAAGCAGTATCATATACTGAGTCTCAGTTCCTTGAGGCAACATTTCCAATATCATCAAGGCTCTTCTTCAACCGTGCCATCGCCGGCTACAGAGGCAGCCTGACACTTACAGAGGATCTGTACGATAACTTATAAAACAAAAAAAAGTGCGAAGCACGACATGAGCATGCAGCGCAGCAAAGTGCGAATGGCACTGCTCACAATTATCTACTTACCAGAAAGGAGGCAGCCCATGACAGGCTTAGAAGAATTAAGATCAAAACACCCATGCTTTGGAGGACATAAAGACAACATGGGAAGAATTCATCTTCCGGTTAGTCCCGCCTGCAATATAGGCTGCAGATTCTGTGACAGAGTAAGAAATGATTACGAGGACAGACCGGGAATAACCTCTAAGGTTATCACTCCTGAAGAATCCCTTGATATTATTGGAAGAGCTCTTGAGCTCTGCCCTGAGATCAAGGTTGCAGGAATCGCAGGTCCGGGAGATACTCTTGCTACGGATACAGCTCTTCAGACCTTCCGTCTTATCAAAGAGAAATATCCGGAGCTTATCAAATGTATGAGTACCAACGGTCTTCTTCTCAGTGAGAAGGCAGATGAAGTAATAGAAGTCGGCATCGACAGCCTTACAGTTACAGTAAATGCCGTTGATCCGGAGATTCTTTCAAAGATCAATAAATTTGTTGTATATCACGGCAAGAAATATGATGGTGTTGAAGGCTGTAAGCTGCTTATCGAAAAACAGCTTGAAGGCATCAAGAAGGTATGTGACGCAGGCATAATGGTCAAGATCAACACAGTTCTTGTACCTGAAGTGAATTTTGATCATATAGAAGAGATTGCAATGACAGTTGCAGAACTCGGAGCCGAGCTTTATAACATTATACCTCTTATTCCTGCAGCAGAAATGAAGGACTTCAGAGCACCGACAAGTGCTGAAGTTTTCGCAGCCCAGCTTTCAGCAGGAAGATATATCGAGTTATATACTCATTGCCAGCACTGCAGAGCCGATGCGGCAGGAATTCCGGGCGGAAAGGATATAAGCGCTCAGCTTTATCTTCTTAAAACCGCTATGGAAGGTACATTTTCACACGGTTAAAATATTAAAAGCTTCCGGTTTTACGCCGGAAGTTTTTTTGTTCTGTGGAAGACCATTCCTTACGATAATCCAGCCTTTGCTTTCTGCCTCAGCTGCAAATTCTGGATGCTGTGAGTCAGAAAATATGATTTCACAGGTTCATGATAAACTTAATCTTGACGTTGCTATGTTTTTACTATAAAATAACGAATGTTGCAGATGCAAAATGTATCTATAGCTCAGCAGGATAGAGCGTCCGCCTCCTAAGCGGAAGGCCGGCGGTTCGAATCCGCCTAGGTACATTAAAAAAAATGTATTTGAGATTTTTACGTCTCAAATACATTTTTTTTATTTATTCTATCAAGTTTTTCCTGCATGCAGGAAGGTTAATTATTCATTTGAAGCAGATTCTTCTCTCATTGCATTCTGAAGATTTGCTGCTGCATCGATTGCTGTCTCTGCATTGATCTCTGAAATGTCATAATCACCGTAATCATAAGCCGGCTTCTTAGGCTTTTCAGCAACAGTCTCCTTTGAATAATCCTTGTAGTTCTTGTTGTAATCCTTCTTCTTGTTGAAGTTCTTTCCGCCCTTCTTAAGATATACAACAACCTTACGATAAGGCTCTTCACCCTCACTCTTGGTTGAAACGAACTTATCGTTCTGAAGAGTTGAATGGATGATCCTTCTCTCATAAGGATTCATCGGTTCAAGAGTAAATGACTTTCTTGTTCTCTTAACCTTGAATGCGATATTCTTGGCAAGATTCTCAAGAGTTTCCTTACGTCTTTCACGATAGTTCTCAGTGTTAAGCTTAACTCTGATATATGTTTCGCTCTTCTTGTTAACAAAAAGGCTTACAAGGTACTGAAGAGAATCAAGTGTCTGACCTCTCTTACCGATAAGAATACCCATTTCAGGTCCCTCAAGATCTATATCCATAGTCTGAGCTTCCTTATCGTACTCGATATCGATAGTTACCTCTGTTTCCATAGCTGCGAATATCTTCTCAAGATATTCTTTTGTATCACGGGAAATGTCATTCTTTGCTCTGGCCTTTATGACAGCCTGTCTGCCGCCGAGACCAAGAAAGCCTGTGCTTCCCCTGTCGATGATCTCAGTTTCAAGTTCAGAACTTGCTACTGAAAACTCAAGAGCTGCTGCAGTAAGAGCATCTTCTACAGTTTTAGCTCTAAACTCCTTAAATTCCATTATTATTTACTCTCCTTATCATTGTACTGTCTCATGGCATTAGCCTTTGAAGCAATACTTCCCTGTCTGTATCGAACATTTGCATTTGACTGAGTTGATGTATTAGAAGTGTAATTTTTAAGTCTTGCACTCCCGAATTTTTCCATACCTTCTGAATTTTCTCTGGCCTGCTGCTGTGCAGCTGCATTTTCGGATAATCTCTCCATAAATGTCTTCTTGCCGCTGGCTTTTCTCTTCTCATTCTTGATAGCAGCCTTTGCCATTGATTTCTCAATGATCTTTTCCATATCCACTTTGTCATAGTATGCATTGGTCAGGACAGTCGTCAGCCAACCTACTATGGCACCCATTGCCCAGTAGAGACCAACACCGGCAGATACTGAAATACAAAGGATCAATGAGAAGAATGGCATGATCTTTGTCATCTTGTTCATTGTAGCCATTGTAGCTTCCTGAGAAGCGTCAGTGATCACCTGCTGTTTCTGCATTGCAATCGTACTGAGGAACTGGAAAACAAAAGCAACCAGTGGAATGATAAGTGCTATCGAAAGCTTGAAACCAGGAGCTTCTGCAAGATTAATGCCCAGGAACATATTAGCCTTATCAATACTGCTGTGTGCTATCTCTGAAGGGTTAGCACCGATAGTATTAAGGGTTTCATGAAGACTGTTCCAGTTATCACCGGTAAACTTATAAAGTGAATCGATGATACCTTCGCCTGTTCCATAAGTCTTCTGTGTAAGAGCACCGCTTTCAAGCATTAACTTTGACTGGCTTACGAAGTTCTTGAAGCCTTCATAACCGCCGCCGTTATCTGCTGCAACCGATTCAAATGCTGTCTTAACATTTTCAGCAATTGGCTCATAAAGCTTATGGATCTTGGTAACATATGATGGTATGTTCCTTATTACCCAGTAAAGTGAGAAGAATATAGGAATCTGAATAAGAGAAGTAATACAACCCGAAGTCATCTTGATTCCATATTTCTGCTGAAGTTCTCTGACCTCCTGCTGCTGCTTCATCATTGACTGCTGGTCTCTTTTACCTTTGTACTTCTTATTGATCTTATTGAATTCCGGCTGGAGATACTTCTGGATCTTAGAAGACCTTGTAGTCTTAAGATTTAAAGGAAATATGAGAAGCCTTACTACAATGGTAAAAATGATAATGGACAGACCAAGGCTTTCAACATTCATAGAAGCAAGAATGTTGTAGATTCCGTTCATTATCCAGCCCATGAAGCTGTACAGGGGACCGAAAAATCCTGTTTTCTTAATTAAAAGCATTTTTCTTTCTCCTATGGAACCGGATCATAACCCCCTTTTCCAAAAGGATTACATCTAAGTATTCTCCACAAGGTCAGGCCTGTAGCTTTGAAGAAATTATATCTTCTGTATGCTTCGATAGCATAAGCCGAACATGTGGGATAGAATATACAGGTTCCGTGTCTTTTTAACGGTGATAAGTGTTTTCTGTAAAATTTAATTAAACAAATACAAACTTTATTCATTAATTATCTGATTTTTCCTCTTTCAATAAAACATGATGCAGCCTGCAAAGATGTAGGAAGGAGCTTTCTATGTCCTTATACATCTTATCCTTCGAAGAAGGTCTGGCTACAACAACCAGATCATATCCCTGTTTCAAGTTATCTTTATTTAATCTGTAGCTCTCGCGGATCAGCCGTGTTATTCTGTGCCTTACGACACTGTTGCCAACCTTTTTACTTACAGAGATTCCAATTCTACTGTATCCGAGCGAATTGGCTGCCCGGTACATCACTAAATATTTATTGGCAAACGATTCTCTGTGGTCATAGACCCTGCCAAACTCTCTGTAGTTTTTTAATGAAATGATGTTTTTCATTTGCTAATAGACCTTTACTCACCAATAAAGTCAAAGAGGCTACTTAAAAAGACCACAAAAATGTGGTCTTAGGCTGAAATAGATCTTCTTCCCTTAGCTCTTCTAGCTGAAAGAACCTTACGACCATTAGCTGTGCTCATTCTCTTTCTGAAACCATGAACCTTAGATCTTGATCTCTTCTTAGGCTGAAATGTCATCTTCATGTGAAATCTACCTCCTTATATTATATTTTCATGTCTTTGTCATATCCCTCAAATGTATTTATATACATTAATTGAAGGAAATGGACACAAATCAAGTGACATTTTATTTGAAAATGTTAGAAAAGTCAAGAAAAAACATGCAATTTGCGGCAATACTTATACACAAAATATTAAAAAAATTCTTCATGGTTTACGTAATTTATCAACATTTTGTTGGTAAATTGTTGATAAGTTATTCTTTTTCTGTTTATTACATTGTTGCTTACATCCGGAAATATAGGTAATTCAACATTTTTTTAAAAACGCTTTTGTTTACATAATTCTAATTACATAATATATTATTTTTCCCTTTTCTTAACGCTAAAAGAGCCATGTTTAACTTGTTTATTTTGACCTTTTGATGTATTATATCTAATGGGGATAAATCCCATTTTACTAAGAAATGAAAGGCTATTTACTTATTATAATTATGGAAGAATTGATCAAAGAAAAGTGGAATGATATTCTGAATATACTTGAGACAAACTATGATGTTACAAGGATAATTATCGACACATGGATCAGATCTCTTGAAATATATACAGCTGAAGATGACACAGTATATTTCTATGTTGATGAGAAGAGAGGAAAGCATGGTGTAGACTACCTTCACAAGAAGGGCTACGATATCTTCCTTCTGTCAGCCATCAGGGAAATACTCAACGATTCAAATATCAATATTGTTATTGACGAGAAGAAGAACTTCCTTCCTCAGGGAGACAGCAGTATTGAAGGTATCGAATCAAAGCTTCACCGCGAATACAGCGAAGGCTACTATGAAGCGGTTAAAAGGTCAAATTTAAATCCTAAATATACATTTGAGAATTTCATTGTCGGTGACAGCAATAAGCATGCATATGCAACTTGTCTTGCTGTTGCAGATCTTCCGTGCCAGGATAACTTCAATCCTCTTTTTATCTACGGAGGCTCAGGTCTTGGCAAGACTCATCTTATGCAGTCTATAGCTCATTACATACTTCAGAATGATGAAAATACGAATGTACTCTATACAACATCTGAGATATTCACAAATGACATTATAGACGCGATCCAGAAGAATAAAACCGATGAATTCAGAGACAAATACAGAAGAGTCGACGTTCTTCTTATAGACGATATCCAGGAGATCATCGGACGTGAGAGAACACAGCAGGAATTCTTCAATACCTTCAATTATCTTTACGAAGCTAAAAAACAGATAATCATATCTTCTGATAAGCCTCCAAAGGAGATCAAATCCCTTGAGGAAAGACTTCGTTCAAGATTTGAGTGGGGAGTTCCTATCGATATTCATGCTCCGGATTATGAGACCAGAATGGCCATACTCAGAAATAAAGCCGAGCTTAACGGTCTTACGGACATTCCTGATTCAGTTTTCAACTATATTGCTGAAAATATAGTTTCAAATGTAAGAGAGCTTGAAGGAGCCCTCAACAAGATAAGCGTTTACGCCAAGCTGATGAATCTGAGTATTACGGAAGAGCTGGCAAAGGATACCCTGAAGGATCTCATTTCCAAGGAAAGCACAGCTCTTGTAATAACACCTGAGCTTATCTTATCAACAGTTGCCGAACATATGGAAATCTCTGTTGAGGATATCAAATCCAAGAAGAGAAATGCAGATATAGCTACAGCAAGGCAGCTTGTTATGTATCTCTGCAGAAATCTTACAGACAGAAGCCTTCAGTCGATAGGTGATATTGTTGGCGGCAAGGATCACGCAACCGTATACAGCGGCATCAAGAAGATCGAAGACAGGATTAAGGATGATGCTCAGTTAAACGCTACTATAGAGGTAATAAAAAAGAAGATTAATCCACAGGTATAACAAGTTATAAACATTTTTTATAACTAATTGTTTATAAATGTTGATAACTTTGAATATTCTGACAATTAAATGTTGATTTACTTAATTGTTGATATAATTTAACTTATCAGAATTCATTTAAAAATTACCTGTTTTTAGTCCGATTTTGATAAAAAACGATTAAATCAACAAAAACCAAACTGCAGATAAAAATCCTTCAACAGCAAAAGATGACCTTAAAATCCAGTGTTATCAATGGCTGCGGGACTTTTCAACATATCAACACCACTTACTATTATTACTACTAAAAATTATATATAAATAAAAGGAGTCGTCACATGCGTATCAAATGTAAAAAAAGAGATCTTTCAGAAGGAATAAATATTGTTTCCAAAGCTGTTTCAAATAAAACAACCATGCCTATACTTCAGTGTATTCTTGTAGAAGCAGCAGGCGGAAGGATAAAGCTTATCGCTAACGATCTCGAGCTTGGTATAGAGACATTTATAGAAGGTACTGTTTTAGAAGAAGGAAAGATTGCTCTTGAAGCAAAGTTCTTCTCAGATATCGTAAGAAAGCTTCCTGAAAGTGAGATAAATATAGAAACCAACTCTGATTACAAGACCACAGTTTATTGTGAGAAGACCAAGGCTATCGTTCCTTGCAGATCAGGAGAGGATTTCTCTTATCTTCCTGTTATAGAGAAGGAAAAAAGCATCACACTTTCACAGATGACCTTAAGAGATATCATCAGACAGACTATCTTCTCTATATCAGATAATGAGAATACAAGACTTATGACAGGCGAATTCTTTGATATAAAGAACAATAAGCTTTCTGTAGTTTCTCTTGACGGCCACAGAATATCTATAAGAAATGTAGAGCTTAAGGGTGAAAATCCTGATGTAAGCGTTATCGTACCTGGAAAAACACTTCAGGAGATCAGCAAGATCCTTTCAGGAGGTATAGATGACGAGGTTTCAATCTTCTTCTCTGATAACAATATCTTATTCGAGTTTGACGAAACAAGGATAGTTTCACGTCTTATAGAAGGTGAATACTTCAAGATAAGCCAGATGCTTTCCATCGATCACAATATCGTTGTTAAAACAGACAGAAAAGATCTTATGTCCATTATCGACAGAGCTATGATATTCATTCAGGAGACAGATAAGAAGCCTATCGTTGTCAGCGTTAAGAATGACAACAATATGTACATAAGAGTTGATACAAATCTTGGTTCATTAAATGAAGAGCTTGAGGTTGAGAAGACCGGAGATGAGATAATCATCGGATTTAATCCTAAATTCATCATGGATGCTCTTCGTGTAATAGATGATGACAGTGTAAACATTTATATGTATGACTCAAAGAGTCCTTGCTTCATCAAAAATGCTGAAGAGACATATATTTACATTATACTTCCAATCAATATTAATACATCTATTTATTAATCTGTTTAAAGTTTAAAAACCACATACGTATGACATTCTGTAGAGAAATACAGACTGCCATACATACGTGTTTTAAACATATAACACACAAAAGACTGTATTTCTCTACAGTAGTTTGTGTGTGGATGTTTAAAAACCACATATATATGACATCCCATAGAGAAATATGGATTGTCATACATACGTGTTTTTAAACATGAACACGTGGAAAAAAAGGAAAAAATTATGGAATTCAGAATTAAAGATACAGAAGAATTTATAAAGCTTGGTCAGGTTCTTAAAGCCTGCAATCTGGTGAGTTCAGGCGTAGAAGCCAAGGAAGTCATTCAGGATGGTCAGGTAAAGGTCAACGGAGAAGTTGACGAAAGAAGAGGAAGAAAGCTTTATGGCGGTGATCATGTTGAGTATGATGGTCAGACTATAGATATAATAAAATAAGGTCAGAGCTAATGTATATTGAAGCTTTAGCATTAAATAATTACAGGAATTACAGTCTGGTTGATATAGAACTTTCCAAAGGTACCAATATCCTTTACGGAGATAATGCGCAGGGAAAGACAAATATCCTCGAATCTATTTATATGGCTGCTACAACCAAATCGCACAGAAGCTCCAGAGACAGAGATATAATCCGTTTCGGAGAAGAAGACGCCCATATAAAGCTGATCGTCAGGAAAAATGACATTTCCCACAGGATTGATATGCATATCAAGAAGAATAAGAACAAGGGAGTGGCTGTCGATGGTCTGGCTATCAGAAAGGTCGCAGAGCTGTTTGGTATGCTTAACATCATTTTCTTCTCTCCGGAGGATCTGAGTATCATAAAAAACGGTCCTGTTGAAAGAAGAAAGTTCATGGATATGGAGCTTTGTCAGATCAGCAGATTATATTACAGTAATCTTGCGGGTTACAATAAGGTTCTGAATCAGAGAAATAATCTTCTCAGACAGATTTATTATAATAAAAGTCTTCTTGATACACTCGATGTGTGGGATGAACAGATAATTTCCTATGGCGTAAAGGTCATTAAGGAGAGAGAAAACTTTATAAATATGCTTTCCGAGATAGTGAAGGATATTCACAGAGAGCTGACGAACGGAAAGGAAACTCTGGAGATTCAGTACAATAAGTCAGTAAATGAGGAAAGCTACAGAAATATACTTCTTGAGAAAAGGGACATTGACTGCAAGTATGAAAGTACTCAGTACGGACCACACAGAGATGATATATCATTTTTCATCAATGGTATGGATGTCAGAATGTACGGTTCCCAGGGGCAGCAGAGGACTGCGGCGTTATCCCTGAAGCTTGCGGAGATAGAGCTGGTCAAGAAGATCATAAATGATAATCCGGTGCTTCTTCTGGATGATGTAATGTCGGAGCTTGATACGAGCAGAAGAAATGCTCTTCTTAAGAGCATCAAGGATGTGCAGACAATTATCACCTGTACCGGATATGATGATTTCATAAAAGAAAGAATAAACATAGACAGGATTTACTATATTGAAGCCGGAAATGCTTCCCTAAAGAGTATTTAGGTGAAGAAGGACCATATATAGTCAGAATTTAGGAGGAAACAGTGGAAGAGAATAAGGTGCAACAGGGAGCAAATAGCGAACATGACGTTGATTATGGTGCAGAACAGATTCAGGTTCTCGAAGGACTTGAGGCTGTAAGAAAAAGACCGGGTATGTACATCGGAAGTACGTCATCCAGAGGTCTTCATCATCTGGTTTATGAGATAGTTGATAATTCTGTTGATGAAGCTCTTGCAGGTTTCTGTTCTGAGATCCAGGTTTTTATAAATAAAGACAATTCTATCACGGTTGTAGATAACGGAAGAGGTATTCCTGTAGGAATCCAGCCGAAAATGAAGAGACCTGCGGTAGAGGTAGTATTTACTGTACTTCATGCCGGCGGTAAGTTCGGCGGTGGAGGATACAAGGTTTCCGGAGGACTTCACGGCGTAGGTTCATCGGTTGTTAACGCCCTTTCAGACTGGCTGGAGGTTCAGGTCTCAAGAGACGGCAAGATCTATCAGCAGAGATATGAGAGAGGAAATATCTGCTATGACCTTAAAGTAGTGGGAGATACCGACAAGACCGGAACAAGAGTAACATTTAAGCCGGATGCTACAATATTTGATGATGTAATATATGATTATGATACCCTTAAGGTAAGACTCAGGGAGACAGCATTTCTTACAAGAAATCTGAAGATCGTTCTTACGGATCTGCGTCCTGAGGAGCCGGTTTCGAATACATTTCATTATGAAGGCGGCATAAAGGAGTTTGTTGAATATCTTAACAAGGGTAAAACTGCTCTTTATGACAAGGTAGTTTACTGCGAGGGCATCAAAAATAATATAAATGTTGAAGTTGCGCTTCAGCATAACGATGGTTATAACGAATCAGTTTACAGCTTTGTAAACAATATCATTACTCCTGAGGGCGGTACTCACATGACAGGCTTTAGATCCGCTCTTACCAAGGTTTTCAATGATTATGCAAGAAATAACAATTTCCTTAAGGAAAAGGACGATAATCTTTCGGGAGAGGACTTAAGAGAAGGTCTTACAGCGATAATAAGCGTTAAGATCGAGGAGCCTCAGTTCGAAGGACAGACAAAGCAGAAGCTTGGAAATGCAGATGCGCGTACAGCTGTTGAAGGCGTTATGTCTGAACAGATGGTTTATTTCCTTGAGCAGAATCCTGCAGTTGCAAGGATAATCATAGAAAAGGCTGTTCTTGCCCAGAGAGCAAGACTTGCAGCGAGAAAAGCAAGAGATGTTGCCAGAAAGACAACACTTTCAGAGTCAATGGCTCTTCCGGGAAAGCTTGCGGACTGTTCAAGCAAGAATCCGGATGAATGCGAGATTTACATCGTTGAGGGAGATTCTGCTGGAGGATCTGCCAAGACAGCAAGAAACAGAGCAACACAGGCTATTCTTCCTCTTAGAGGAAAGATCTTAAATGTCGAAAAAGCACGTATCGATCATATTCTTGAAAATGCAGAGATCAAGGCTATGATAACTGCATTTGGTACAGGTATTCATGATAATTTCGACATTGAGAAGCTTAGATATAACAAGATAATCATCATGACGGATGCCGACGTTGACGGTGCACATATCGCAACGCTGCTGCTTACATTTTTCTACAGATTCATGCCTGAGCTTATCAGACAGGGACATGTTTATCTGGCTCAGCCGCCTCTTTACAGGCTGGAGAAAAACAAGAAATTCTGGTATGCGTACAGTGATGAAGAGCTTGCCCAGATTATTGATGAGGTTGGAAGAGACCAGAACAACAAGGTTCAGCGTTACAAGGGACTTGGTGAGATGGATGCCGAGCAGCTCTGGGATACCACAATGGATCCTGAGAAGAGAATACTTCTCAGAGTTTCTATCGATAATGATGATGAAACAGAGGTTGACCTTACATTTAACACTCTTATGGGTGACAAGGTTGAACCACGTAAGAAATTCATTGAGGAAAACGCTAAATTTGTAAAGAATCTTGATATCTGATAGAGATAATTGATTTAGAAACAGCAGTATAGATTATAATCTTGAAAAAGCGGCAATAAATTATATTAGATTTGTTGCTGTGAGCCCTGAAAAGGAGAAAATATAATGGATGACGATAAGATATTTGATGAAGTGAGAGAGGTAGATCTGAAGAAGACCATGGAGACCTCATACATTGATTATGCTATGAGTGTCATCGCTGCCCGTGCGCTTCCTGATGTCAGAGACGGACTTAAACCGGTACAGAGAAGAATTCTGTATTCAATGATAGAACTTAATAACGGACCGGACAAGCCTCACAGAAAATGTGCGCGTATTGTCGGTGATACAATGGGTAAATATCATCCTCATGGAGACAGCTCAATTTATGAGGCTTTAGTTAAGCTCGCCCAGGAATGGAATACAAGATATCCTCTGGTAGATGGCCACGGAAACTTCGGTTCTATGGATGGTGACGGAGCTGCTGCCATGCGATATACAGAGGCAAGGCTTACCAAGATTTCCATGGAAATGCTTGCTGATATCAATAAGGATACCGTTGATTTTATACCAAACTTTGACGAGACAGAGAAGGAACCGACAGTTCTTCCGAGCCGTTATCCTAACCTTCTTGTAAATGGTACCTCGGGTATCGCAGTTGGTATGGCAACAAACATACCTCCTCACAATTTAAGAGAGATAACAGCGGCAGCTGTAAAAATGATAAATAACCGTATAGACGAGGACAGAGAGACAGAGATAGAAGAGATCCTTCAGATCGTTAAGGGTCCGGATTTTCCTACAGGTGCTCAGATCCTCGGTGTAAGAGGCATAAATGAAGCCTACAGGACCGGACGCGGCAAGATAAAGGTTCGTGCGGTTTCAGAGATCGAGCCGATGCAGAATGGAAAGCAGCGTATTGTAATTACCGAGCTTCCTTATATGGTAAATAAGGCTCTTCTCATCAAGAAGATCGCAGATCTTGTAAAAGAGAAGAGAGTAGATGGTATCACAGACCTTCGTGATGAATCATCAAGAGAAGGGCTCAGAGTTGTTATAGAAGTAAGACGTGACTGCAATCCGAACGTACTTCTCAATAACCTTTACAGACATACACAGCTTGAGGATACATTTGGCGTAAATATGCTTGCACTTGTAGACAACGAGCCTAAGGTTCTCAGCCTTCCGGATATGCTTAAGTATTATATTAAGCATCAGGAGGATGTTGTTACAAGAAGAACAAAATTCGACCTCAATAAGGCTGAGGAGAGAGCTCACATCGTTGAAGGTCTCCTTATAGCCATTGATAATATCGATGAAGTAATACGTATCATCAGAGCGGCAGCAAACGTAAATGAAGCTAAGGCAAAGCTTATCGAAAGATTTGCCCTCTCTGAGGCTCAGGCCCAGGCTATAGTTGATATGAGACTTCGTGCTCTTACAGGTCTCGAAAAAGAGAAGCTTGAAACAGAGTACAAGGAGCTTATCGAGAGGATCGCTTATCTTAAGTCAATCCTTGCAGATGAGAAGATACTTCTCGGAGTTATCCGTGATGAAATGCAGCTTATCGCAGACAAGTACGGTGATGACAGAAGAACATCTATCGGTGAAGACGAGGATGATATTGTTGATGAGGATCTTATTCCTGAGGAAAATACAGT
>ONVE01000145.1 GCA_900321215.1 uncultured Eubacterium sp.
GTAAAGATGTTTACACGGAAGTTTTGTATATTAGCATTACAGAAAAACGTAAACGACAGAATCACATATATAAAATTATAAGTCGGAAGAAGAAGGAGTGTAAAAAATGAACGCAATACTTAGAGCAGAAAAGCTTTGCAAAACATTTTCAAATGAAGGATTACAGCAGCATGTTATCAAGAACCTTGATCTGAACATCATGGAAGGAGATTTTACTATCATCATGGGCTCGTCCGGTTCAGGAAAGTCAACGCTCCTTTATGCATTATCCGGAATGGATAAGCCATCAACCGGAAAGGTTTTCTTCGGAGATGAGGACATTTCAGGCTACAGTAATGATGAACTTGCACTGTTTAGAAGAAAGCATTGTGGATTCGTATTCCAGAGCATTTATCTTCTGGAGAATATGAATGTATTTGACAATATTATGACAGGGGCTCTCGTGGCGAGAAAGAATTCGCCTCAGCTTATAGAGAGAGCGAAGGAGCTTCTGAAAAAGGTTGGCATTGACGAAAAACTCTGGAAGAAATATCCGAATCAGATGTCCGGAGGAGAGTGCCAGAGAGTTGGAATCGTCAGAGCGGTTATAAATGAGCCGCAGATCCTTTTCGCAGATGAACCGACCGGAGCACTGAACTCATCATCCGGTCAGGATGTACTCGATGTATTTACAGAGCTCCATGAAAATGGACAAAGCATAGTGATGGTAACACATGATGTAAAGACTGCTCTTAGAGGCAGCAGAGTTTTATATCTTAGGGATGGCAAGGTTGAAGGCGATTACAGAATGCCTCCATATGGTACAGATGATCTTAAAGAAAGAAGAGATAAGCTTCAGAATTTCTTAGATGAGATGGGATGGTAATGAAATGAAAATAATAAGATTATCAATTGCAAATATTAAAAAGCATAAGAAAGAATCAATACTTCTCGGAATACTTATAGCATTCTGTACGATACTTTTTGCAGCAGCGCTTTCAGCATTTTCAGGTATTAAGAAGATAACACCTGATATGGCTGAAAAGACCGGATGCTTCAGAAACTTCGTGACCATCAATCAGAAGGACTATTCAAGCAGCTTCCTCGCATACTTCGAAGGGAATCCTGAGGTTGAGAAGTATGATCATGTGAGCATGGCAAATGGCTCGCTTAAGATTAATGATAAATCCGTTGATATGAGCTTTGTTTCAGTAAATGGAGAGAAAAAGCTTGAGAAATTCGACGTAGATACTACATTTTCTGAGGCAGAACTTGCAGAACTTTCGCATCCGATATATCTTGACAGATCGAATCGTGATGAGCTTTCAGTGGATACAGGTGATACACTGACAGCTATGATAGGTAAGAAGGAATACAGCTACACAGTTGCAGGCTTTTATGATTCAGGCATCTGGGTGAGCGGTACCAAGGCAGTTGTTTCGGAGGATGATCTTGAGATCCTTCTGGACCAGCTCGGAAGGGCCGAGGTTATAGGCTTTAATACAGTTGATGGTACAGACAATAAGGCGCTTCTTAAGGATTTTACAGCTTATGCAAAGGACATTTCAGTAAATGATATAACAGCGTCGCTCGTCTGCTCGGCTTATGAAAATATACTTGAGACAAATAAAGTAAATATGTCGCTCCTTAGCATTATCATTATGATAATGGCCGGAGTTATCGTTTTAGCAGTACTTGTTATGATCCGCTTCCGTATCGTCAGCGATATAAATGAACAGCTGGTTTCAATCGGCGTTCTTGAAGCAATCGGCTATACTTCAGGAGAGATCGCACTTTCATACATTTTTGAATATGTGCTTATAGCAGCTTGCGGCGTGATCATCAGTATAGTTCCTTCAGTGCTTATGACAGGCTTCCTTATGAAAAATGCAGCCTTAACGATCCATTACGGTGGAGAGATAAGCACAGCAGTATTACCAATCGTTCTGGTAGCTGTGGGAATACTTATCTTTGTAGCACTTATCGCAATGACAAAGGCACGTTCAGTACGTAAATATCCGCCGGTTCTGGCATTTAGAAAAGGCATCCAGGCACATCATTTTAAGAAAACATACCTTCCGCTTGAGAAGACAAGAGGAAATGTTCATGTAAGACTCGCTATGAAGGGCTTCCTTCAGAATGTAAGACAGAGCTTTGGACTTACTGTTTGTATCATAGCTGCAACTATTATGGTTGTAATAAGCTTTATGATCGGAAGCTTCTTCAGCGATGCAGATAAGATAGTAAATGGCGTCTGCGGACATGAGTTAAGCGATATCCGCATCGAGACAGCCGGCGGCGTTGACCATGAAAGCTTCAGAGAAGAGCTGCAGGGACTTGAGGGCGTGAAGAAGGTGCTCATGGTTGGCGGAGATATTGCAGTAACTTATCCTGATGAAAATGAACAGACCTCACTTGAGGTTTATAAGGATTACAGCGAAACAGAAAGCCTTAGTGTAACGGATGGACGTTTTCCAATCCATGACAATGAGGTGGTTGTAACTCTCCAGGTAAAGAAGAGATTTGGATTATCTGAAGGAGATACAGTCAGAATAGAGTATGGCAAGGTTGTTAGAGATTATATCGTTACAGGCTTTGTTAACTCAGCAATCGAGTCGAATACTTCTTACATGACTGAGGCCGGATTTAAGAGAATTTATCCTTCTTATACATCAAATACATTTGATATCTACCTTAAGGAAGGCGTTGATAAAGAAGCTTTCAGAAAGGTTTTAAATGAAAGATACGGCGAAAATGTAGCTGATATCGCAGACGGCGTGGCAGACGGTGACAGCCTTGAGGAAAGGATCAAAAAGGCTGCAGAGATCAGAATGGCGAAATTCATGAAGGAAGAAGGCATAAGCTACATGGAGTATGCTGTCAAGGTCGGTGATAAGGTGATAAGCGGCAGCACAAGCATCATGAAGATAAAATCGATCACATATATAAGTGATGAGTATAAAGATGCAGCCGAGAGCATTACTTCTTCATTTTCGGTAGTTTCTATAGCTCTGATGATCGCATCTGCAATAGTAGTAACTATCATCTTTTCAATCCTTATGGCTTCAACCATAAGAAAGCAGTACAGAGAACTTGGAGTTATGAAGGGACTCGGATATACATCAAGAGAACTTAAATTCCAGATGGCTTTCAGAATATTCCCTCCGACACTTTTTGCAGTAATTGTCGGCAGCATTATAAGTGTGCTTCTGCTCGGAGTATTTGAAAGCTTTGTTGCAAGGATCACAGTATCACTTGCAGGATTATTAATAACAGATCTTATAATACTTTTATTCTGCTTTGCGTCAGCATATATAGCAGCCAGAAAGATAAGAAAGATATCAGTATACGAACTGATGACAGAATAAGCGGAGGAAAGAAAAATGAAGAAAAAATATATAATAGCAGCACTTGCACTTGCTTCAGGTCTTGCTCTGTCATCAAATGCTGTTAAGGCGGACAACACGGATAAGAAGAGTGATATAGCAGCCGGAAGTAAGACATCAGCTGATGCAGAGGATTCTGCGGTTGATGCGGCAGGAGTAAGTACTTTGTCTGATGAGACATCAGTAGGAAATGCTTCCGATGAAGGCGCAGAGCATTTCTTAAATATTGGTTCAGTTAGTAAGGTTTATACAGTAACAGCTGTAATGCAGCTTGTGGATCAGGGCAAGGTTGATCTCGACAGCCCGCTCACAACATATATTCCTGAGTTTCGTATGGCAGATGAAAGATATAAGGATATCACTGTAAGGATGCTTATGAATCATACAGCAGGCTTTATGGGAACCATGTATGGCGGAGCACTTCTCTGTGACGAGGTAAGCACAGAGTATCACGATAGATTTCTGGAGAATCTTAGTATAGAGAGACTTAAATATACTCCGGGAGAATATAACTGTTATTCAAATGACGGCTTTACCCTTCAGGAGATACTTATAGAGAAAGTAAGCGGAATGTCATTTACGGACTATATCGAGAAGAATATATGCGAGCCGCTTTCACTCAGCAACACAGGAACAGTCTGGAACATGGATGATATGAATCGTCAGGTTCCGTATTATATTAACGGAAATATACAGATGAAGCCTGAGGTAATGATGATACTGGGCGGCGGAGGTCTGATGACTGACGCAGAAGAGCTTGTTTCATTTGGCGGCGCCTTCTTCACAGGCGATAATACCCTCATTTCAGAGAATTCCAAGAAGGAAATGGCTAAGAACTATGCGGCAGGAAGCCTTGGCGAAGGCTTCGGACTTGGCTGGGACATTGTAAGCAGATCTGAATATGATGAAAAGGGAGTTAAAGTATTAATGAAGGGCGGAGATACGAACTTCCAGCATACAGACCTTGTTGTTGCACCGGATGAGAAGATCAGTATAGCAGTGTTATCGTCAGGCGGCTCAAGTACTTATTGCGAGAAGCTTGCTTATGAACTGCTCGATATAGCACTTGATGAGAAGGGCATCACTGTAGAGCATCCGGAAGAGGAGCTTCCTGTAACAGTTGACAGCGTTCCTGAAGAGTTTATTGGTTATGCTGGTGTTTACGCTAACAAGAATGTAATGATAGATATCAGCTTCCCTGAAGGAAGATATATGCTTCTTCGTACACTTACCGCAAACAGTAATATTGAACAGAAGTATATGTACACGGAGGAGGGCTCATTTGTAAGCGTATCCGGTGATGTTCTCTCAGGAAATGCATTTATAGTTAAGCCGGTAGAAAAGGCAGAATTCGTAACCGATAACGGAAGAGTATTCCTGAAGGAGATAGGCTCAAACGTAATAGCTGAGAAGATGCCTGAAGTAAAGATAAATGATGATGTAAAGGCAAAATGGGAAGAAAGAAAAGGCATGGATTATTACTACATAAGCGGCAGCTACAATGATATGTATTTCATAGCCGGTATGAGCTGCATGACGCTTAATACAAGTGATGAGGCGCCTGGATACGTAAATTCATGCACGATAATTGATGAAAATCATGCTGAGAACAGATTCGCAGCACCAGACAGCAGCTCGAGAGATATTTATGATATCGAGATGAGCGTTGTTGACGGAAATGAGATACTTACACTTGTCGGACAGAATGCGTCATACATTTCCGAGAGAAATATTCCTGAATTTACAAAGGATATTACAGAGGTAAAGACTAAGAAAGGCGCTGCCGGCTGGTACAGGATCAGCGGCATGAAGGATGAGACCGTAAGGTTTGATATTCCTGAAAATGCAGCGGTCTATGTCTATGATCAGTACGGTAACCTTAAATATACCAACTTCATGTCAGAATATGATGCTGGAATTCCACTGCCGGATTATGGTATGATAGTATTTGTAGGTGATACCGGAGCTACAATTGGTATAAACAGATAAAATTTATGATACGAGAGTGATGCTATGAATTATAAATGTCTGGTCGTTGATGACGATATTACGATTGCAGAAACCACTGCAGAATATTTTAATATGTTCGATACAAAAACCGCCTATGTGACAAGCTACGGAGAGGCTTTGGAGTTTCTTGATAAAAATGAAGTCTCTCTGATACTCCTTGATATCAATCTCGGAGACGGTTCGGGCTTTGAACTTTGCAAAAGGATCCGCGTTGAATATGATATGCCGATTCTTTTCATAAGTGCCAGAAAAAGTGATGACAATATCCTTACTGCGCTTAATATTGGCGGAGATGATTTTATAAGTAAACCGTATTCACTGAATATCCTTCTCGCAAAGGTAAAAACTGTATTAAAGCGTTACGAAAAGGCCGCAGAGGCAGCGAAAGCTGCCCCTGCGGTTGTTGTGTCTGCAAAGGAACCTCAAAATGACAGGATTACGATAACTCCTTCAATCTATCTGGACACAGCGACGCATAAGCTTATTAAAGACGGTGAAAATATCAGCCTTAAGGTGATGGAATATAAGATGCTTTTATACCTTCTGGAGAACAGCGGAAGAGTCATTACTAAGGACGAGCTGCTTAAGGTTGTCTGGGAGGATGAATTCATCGGAGAAGGAACTCTTGCGGTTCACGTTAGGCATTTAAGAGAAAAGATGGAGAAGGACCCGAAGAATCCGGAGATCATTAAGACCGTCTGGGGAGTCGGGTATATGATTGAAGAATGAAAGAATTTCGTAAATTCCTGATAGCCCAGATTCTTATCATTTCAGTGCTTTTGTCAGTTCTTTTCATAGTTGTCTTATCCGGCAGAAAGGAAAGCATAGATGTTGCAAAAGCAAATGATCTGGTTCAGACGGCGAAGGAAAACTGGGATGATATAGACATTTTAAAAGAAAAATACGGCGCCAGAGATATCCTTATATTCGACAGATTTGACAGACTGAAATACGCTTCGTCTGATAAGCTGTCTGATGAAGTGATATCTCCTTTTGATGCGCTGAAGAAGAATATGGTAGTTCTTCCTGTAAGTGATGATGACGTGTTCCTTGGCAGTATTATCTTTCGTGATCCGGCGAAGGGTAAATACGATAAAACCATAGAGCATGTACTTATAATTACAATTATCGTTACTGTAATCATTTTGCTGTCTTATGCGGCATTTTTTATCTACATCAACAGAAAGCTTGTTAAACCGTTTCAGCGTATGAAGGGGTACGCCGGACTTATCGCTCAGGGAAGACTGGATGAGCCGGTGCAGATGGAGAGAGGAAATATCTTCGGCATCTTCTCGGAAAGCTTTGATACGATGAGAGAGGAGCTGCAGGCGTCAAGGGACAGAGAGACTGCGCTTAAGATCAAAGAGAAGGAGCTTGTTGCCTCTTTAAGCCATGATCTTAAAACGCCTGTTACCGGTATCAAGCTTACCTGCGAGCTGCTTCAGGTCAAGGCTGAGGATGAGTATATCAGGAAAAAGATAGAGAATATCGATCATAAGACTGAGGAGATAAATGTACTTCTGAACAATCTTTTATCGTCTGCACTTGATGATCTGAACGAAATGAATGTAAGCTGCAGCGAGGTTACATCTGATATACTTGATCAGCTGATCGATGAGCATGATCCGTACAGGAAGGTCGGAAGTCACAAGGCTCTCGGATGCATACTGAATATCGATAAAAACCGTATCTCGCAGGTTATCGGAAATATCATCAGCAATTCATATAAATACGCCGGTACTGCAATCGACATTTCCTATGAATTCTATGAATCGTACCTTAAGATGGAGATCCGTGATCACGGTAAGGGAGTTGAACCGGAGGAGCTTCAGCTGATCACGCAGAAGTTCTACAGAGGTAAGAATAATACAAAGGACAAGGAAGGCAGCGGACTTGGACTATATATCTCCAGAGAGCTTATGGAGAAAATGAAGGGCGAGCTTATCTGCAAGAGCGATGAAAATGGATTTGTAGTAATATTGATGATACCACTTGCGTAAAAAAATGATAAAAATTTGTACATTTTGCCCAAAATATCAATAGAATTATTTGTGTATATCCGATATAATTCTTAATGGGGGACTAAGATTATCATATTTTATATTGATGTATTCGTAGTTTTTCGTGAGAGGTTTATTATATGAACAGGGAAGTATTAGATGGATACACATTTGCCAACATGCTGAGAAGTGGAGCAGCTGCGCTTGGCGAGAAGAGGGAAGAGGTTAATCTTCTCAATGTTTTTCCTATTCCTGATGGCGACACAGGAGACAATATGTTTATGACTATTGATTCAGGGGCGAATGAGCTTTCGGGCAAAACTGACGCCTCTATAGATGTTGTCGCCGCAAATGCTGCAAAGGGAATGCTTCTTGGAGCAAGAGGCAATTCCGGCGTTATCCTTTCGCGTATCTTTGCCGGTATAGCTCATGGTATGGAAGGATATGACAAGATAGATATCAAAGGCCTTGCTTCTGCGCTTGAATCAGGCGTGGATGAAGCCTACAGAGCCGTTTCAATGCCTGTGGAAGGCACCATACTTACAGTTTATAAGGATGCGGTAAGATATGCTTCGGCTCGTATAAATGAAAATAGTACATTTGAAGATTTCTTTGATGATTTTCTTAAAGAATGCCATTCATCGCTTGACAGGACTCCTGAAATGCTTGCAGTTCTCAAGGAATCCGGCGTTGTAGACAGCGGTGGAGCGGGATTTATCTATATTGCGGAAGGCATGAGAAGGGTTCTCGGAAATGACAGCATCAGCTATTCTGAAACCGCAGTCGTTCCGCAGAAAAAAACGCTCGATCTTGACCTCTTTGGTGAAGATACAGAGCTTGTTTTCGGTTACTGTACTGAGTTTCTTCTCAGATTACAGGAAGGCATGCCGGGTAAGGAAGCCTTCAGTTTACCAGTTCTTAAAGATTATCTGAATAGTATTGGTGATTCTCTGGTTGCATTCAGAGATGGTTCCATAGTTAAAGTCCATGTTCACACAAAGGAGCCGGGGGCAGTCCTTAGCTTTTGTCAGAAATATGGTGAGTTTCTTACGCTCAAGATTGAGAATATGACTCTCCAGCATCATGACACAGAGACTGCAAAGGTGGCAAAACCGGTTAATAAACGTAAAAAATACGGTATCGTAAGTGTAGCAGCCGGAAAAGGAGTGAAGGATATGTTCTATTCACTTGGCTGTGATGCGGTTGTTGACGGAGGACAGAGCATGAATCCTTCAGCAGAGGATTTTGTTAAGGCTTTCAGGGACATCAACGCCGATACCATCTTTGTATTTCCGAATAACAGTAATATCATACTTACAGCGAAGCAGGCGGCTGAGCTTTATACAGACTCTGTGATACGTGTGATACCTGCAAAGACCATAGGCGAAGGCTATGCTGCAATCTCTATGTTTGATAATACTGAGGACGCTGAAGGTATAGTAAATGAACTGACGGAGATCGTCGGCGGAGTCGTAACTGGCGTCGTTTCAAAGGCTAACAGAGGAACTGAGAAGAACGGTGTTGCTATCAAGGAAGGCGATTATATCGGCTTTGTTGATGATACGATATATCTTGATGAGGCAGTCAGGACGAAGGCTCTTAACGGACTTGCTGAATCCATAAAAACAGGAGATTATGATGTAGCTCTTCTTATCGCGGGGGACGCTGTGCCTTCTGATGAGGCGCAGAAGATGAAGGAGGAGCTTGCAGATCTTTATAAACGCACCGAGGTAATACTTATCGACGGACAGCAGCCTATTTATGATTATATGCTTGTTCTGATGTGATAAGTGGTTTTGTTGCAAATGGAGGTTAAAAATGCTGATACTTTTTACTGATACCGATACGGATATCACTCCTGTTGAGGCGGAAGAGTTTGGCTACAAGCTTATAAGCATGCCGTACAGTATTGATGGGAAAACAGTATATCCGTATGAGGATTTTGACACCTTTGATGCGCATGAATTTTACGAGAAGCTTCGTACAGGAGTGCTTCCGAATACCAGCGCAATAAGCAGAGAAAAATATATTTCTTATTTTGAACCTTATTTCCGTGACGGAAATGATATTCTATATGTTCATTTTTCCAGAGCGATGTCTGCAACCTTTGATGCTATGGATCAGGCTGTGGAGATCCTTAAGGAAAAGTATCCCGAGAGAAAATTCTATGATATTGATACAAAGGGAATAACCATCGGAAGCCTGAATATCGTTAAAGAGATAGGCGATATGTATAAAAATGGCAGCTCTGTCGAGGAAATCCTTAAATGGGCAGAAACCGAGGTGGATAAATTTGCAGTATATTTCTTCGCGGATGATCTCAAGTTTTTCAGGCACAGTGGACGTGTTTCCGGAATTGCCGGAACCATGGGAACTCTTCTTGGCATAAGGCCTGTCATTTATATGACTCAGGAAGGCAGGATGGAAAGCATAGGCAAGGAAAAGGGCCGTACCAAGGCTGTTGAACGCCTTATGTATTTTGTTAAGGAACTTGGCGAGGATATAACTTCTCACAGAGTGATCGTAGCTCATGCGGATGCTCCTGATATAGCAAAGGAGCTTGCAGATCTGCTCAGACAGGAATACGGAGAAAAGCTCCGCCTCGAGATCACAAATGTTAATCCGACGGCGGGAAGCCACTGCGGTCCGAATACTGTGGGAGTAAGCTTCCATGCAAAGCACAGATAGTAAAGCGGTTTAAGTATTTTTATATAGTGGGGTTAAATATGATAGAAGTAAGAGAAGTAAAAACCAAAAAAGAGAAGAAAGAGTTTCTGGATTTTCCTCTCAGACTTTACAAGGGAAATCCATATTTTGTTCCGCCTCTTTATGGAGATGAGAAAAAGATCTTCAATAAGGATTATGTTTATTTAGATACCTGCGAGGCGGTTTATTATAATGCATACATAAATGGCAAAATCGCAGGAAGAATCTCAGGCATCCTCCAGAAAGCGAGCAATGAGAAGCGCTCTGAGAAGAGGATACGTTTTACAAGATTTGATTCTATAAATAATGTTAAGGTTGCAAAGGCTCTCTTTAATGCTGTAGAGGAGTGGGGAAGAAGCAAGGGAATGGATACCATTTGCGGACCGCTCGGCTTTTCGGATCTTGAAAGAGAAGGACTTCTTATAGAAGGCTTCAATGAGCTTTCTACATTTGAAGAGCAGTATAATTATGAATATTATGCAGAGCTGATAGAAAAATGCGGCTACAGTAAGGAGGTTGACTGGGTGGAGAGCAAGATCTATCCGCCTGATAAGGATGACGATTCTCTTCGTAAGATAGCCGATTATATCATGAAGAGATACAATCTTCATTTTGGACCGGCAGAATCAACGGACGATTTCCTTAACAGATATGCTGAGCCGTTTTTTGACCTTCTTGACGTTGCGTATTATGATATTTACGGAACGGTTCCTTTTACTGAAGGTACCAAGAAAATGCTTATAGAGAATTTTAGGCTTGTTATCGATATAAAGCATGTAGCGGTTGTTTTAAATGAGAAGGATGAGGTTGTCTGCCTCGGACTTTGCTTCCCTTCAATGTCGAAGGCAGTTCAGAAATCCTACGGACACCTTACGCCGGCTGCGCTCTGCAGGCTTTATAAGGCTATCAGAAAGCCGAAGATACTTGATCTTGGACTTATAGCTGTTGCACCGGAATACCTTAACAGAGGCGTAAATGCCATTGTTACTGCGGAGCTGGTCAGAATGCTTAGGGAGGACGGCGTTGAATACGCTGAAACCAACCTTAATCTTGAAACCAATCATGCTATCCAGAATCAGTGGAAGAGATTTAATGCAGTCCAGCATAAGAGAAGACGTGCGTATGTGAAGAAGCTGGTATAAATATTGGAAAAGGCTTAAAAACTATGCATAAGAATTGCTGCATAAGAATTGCGGCAAGAGTTTTTAATAATTCGGAGAATATATGAAGATAATAATTGATTGTCTCGGGGGAGATAACAGTCCTAAGGCAAATGTAGAAGCGGCGCTTCTTGCATTAAGAAAGCACAGTGACCTTAGCGTTGTACTTACAGGTGATGAGACAGAGATAAAGAAGATAATAGAAGCAAGGGGCATGGGGCTCGACAGGATAGAGATAGTCCATGCACCTGATGTGATAACCGGAGACGATAAGCCGACAGATGCTATAAGACTTAAAAAAGACAGCTCTATGATGAAGGCTATCAGACTCCTTCGTGAAAATGATGATATGGAGGCACTTGTTTCGACAGGTGCTACCGGTGCTCTTGTTGCATCAACCATTTTAAGGATAGGAAGGATCGAGGGGGTAAGGCGTCCTGCATTTTGCCCTGTCATTCCAAATATGAAGGGCGGCGTTGTCGGAATATGCGACAGCGGAGCCAATCCTATGGTAACGCCTGATATACTTCTGCAATTTGCGATAATGGGAAGCAGATATATGGAGGCGGTGTATAAGATAAAGAATCCAAGAGTCGGACTTCTGAATATCGGAACCGAAGCAGAGAAGGGCGACGACCTTAGACGCGAGGCATATAAGCTTCTTTCTGAGAATAAAGAAATATGCTTTGCCGGAAATATGGAAGCAAGGGAGCTTCTTTCGGGCGACTACGATCTTGTTGTCTGCGACGGCTTCTCGGGAAATGTTCTGGTAAAGTCGGTCGAGGGAACGGCTCTTCAGCTTATGAAGAAGATCAAGGGTGATATCTATTCCAAAAAGAAGTATAAGCTCGGTGCTCTCTTCATGAAGAAGATGTTTGAAGAAGAGAAGGAATTCATGAACTATCAGAATTACGGCGGAAGTGTTATGCTTGGCGCTGAGAAGACTATAGTTAAGGGGCATGGCAGCAGCGACAGAAAAGCTGTATTAAAATGTATTGACCAGGCTTACAGAATGGTTAAGATAGGACTTAATAAGAAAACTGCCGAAAGCATCAGGAAAAGTATGCCGGAGGAGTAAAGAGGAGGATATAAAATGTTCGAAGAGGTAAAGAATATACTTATTAAGCAGCTTAGACTTAAAAATGTTGAAGTACTTCCTGAATCCAGGATCAAGGATGACCTTGGCGCGGATTCTGTAGATATTCTTCAGCTTCTTATGACTATAGAGGAGGAGCGCGGGATAGTTATTCCGGATGAAAGACTTGCTGAGTTTGTTACTGTTTCAGATATCGTAAACTATCTTGAAGAGCAGAAATAAATGGTGGAAGAACTGAAGAAGGATTTCGGATATTATAAGGGCTTTAAACTGAAGTATATTACTCAGCCGAAATACAGGCATCTACTGATGATACTGTTCTGGCCTTTTTATCTGATAACATTTTTTACAATTGAACACTTGGCGCTCAAGGATTATCATGTGATACATTGTGCGCTTGATGATATCATACCATTTAATGAGTATTTTATAATTCCTTATGTGATATGGTATCCGTTCTGGATATGCATGCTGTTTTATACGGTATTTTTTGAGGTTGAAACCTTTAAGAAGACTATGAGATATTTTATTCTTACATTTTCAATCTCGCTTTGCATATATGCATTATGGCATACCGGACATAATATGTGGCCTGCAAGCTTTCCGAGGGATAATTTCTGCATCTGGCTGGTGAAGAGGATTTATGCGGCAGATTGCAATACCAATATCTGCCCATCGGATCATGTTATAGGCGCATTTGCCGTAGTCTTTGCGGCTAAGGATTCAAAGAGACTGTCTAACAGGACTGCTATGACAGTCATAATAACTATTGCAATCCTGATATGCTTTTCAATATGCTTTACCAAGCAGCATTCTGCTTTGGATATACTCGGTGCAGCTCCGGTTGTACTGCTTGGATATTATGTCTGTTTCTTTCGTAAAAAGGGAAACAGAGATGATTTATGATGATAATACTCTCTGCATTTTACCTCCTGATAAGTGTAAAATGTAGAGAGTATTTTTGCCTTTTCCTTGTATAATATTATATTTTTTGGTATAATAAAAAAAGCTAGTTATGGGTATGACTGACAGTATACTGAGAGGTCAAGGCGGTATACTTATGAGGGGTGTAATATGTATACATTAGAACGATTATCTAAATATGATTATTTCAGAGATAAGCTTAAAGAAAATGGGCTTAGTCATATTCTTGATTCACTTACAGGTACAGTTACAAGACCGATGATCATAGGCTTTGTACGAGAGATGATAGATAAGAAGGTTCCTTTTACAGCGGCTATTATCGATCTGGATAATTTTAAATCTATAAATGATAATTATGGCCATGATCAGGGAGATGTGGTACTGAAGAAGGTATCAGACGACTTGATGAATTATATTGGCGACAGTGGTCTCCTTGGAAGAATCGGAGGAGACGAATTCCTTATGATCAATTTTGATTATCTTACATATGATGATATACATGAATTCTATGAGGGCATGTGTATCAATGATACTGTGTTCAGAAAAGCTCTGCAGCTGAATGGAGGAAAAGCATATATTTCTTCAACCATAGGAAGTGCTGCATTCCCGACAGATGCAGATAATTATGATATGCTCTTTGCCCTTATGGACAAGACTCTTTACAGAGGTAAGTCAAAAGGACGTAACTGCTACATCATTTATGTTGAGCATAAGCATAAGCATCTTACTGTGCAGAAGCTTGCCAAGCATAGCATATTCCATACTATGAGAAATCTTGCAAATGCTTTCGACTGCGGAAGAGGCTTAAAGAATAAGCTTAACCGTGTTAATCAACCGCTTTGTGCAGAACTTCATATATTGGATTGTTACTATATAGATAAAGAAGGAGATATGGTACAGTTCAGTGATTATAAAAATGTTGGTAAAGCAGATGATATCGGTAATATTATGGAGGATGTATGTTATCATACTGATGATTTTACCGATATAGAGAAGCTGTGCCCGAACACATATAAGATCATTAAGGAACTTGAATTTGAAACAATCCTTGTTGTAAATATAGAATATAAAAATGAAAAATGCGGCTATATATTATGTCCGGGTGAATATATTAGAAGACTCTGGCAGGAAGAAGAGCAGGCGCTTGCTTTCTTCGTTGGAAGAATGATAGCTGAATATTTGGAACGGAAGAAAGAAAAATGAACTTTAAATTAGAGTGGAAGAAGATATTTATATGTTTTGCAGCAGTAACCGGAATGGGATTTTTTCTTTCTTTTCTGATCCTTTGTAATCTAGGAACGGATCCTTGTACATTTATGAACAGGTCGATAGCGGCAAGGCTTGGCATGACATTTGGCAACCTGCAGCTTATCGTAAATATAAGCATACTTATCGTAGTATTTCTTATTAAGAAGTCACTGATAGGATTTGGTACTCTGTTTAATATGATACTTATAGGATATTATGCAGATTTTTTCTGTTGGCTATGGAAGAAGACGATACCTGATCAGGCGTTTACAACTCCAATCGGAAGATGGAGTATTTTTTTTGCGGCACTTATCTGCTTTGTGTTTAGTGCAGCTATCTATATAAATGTAGATATGGGTGTATCACCTTATGACGCACTTCCGGTTATAATTACCGACAAAGTAACGAAGAAATACCCGGCCTTTCCGAAGACACTTATAAGGATACTGTATGATGGCTCTGCAATCATCATTGGTATGCTTGTCGGTGGAGTCCCTGTAGTAGGAATAGTCCTTATGGCGCTTTTCCTTGGACCGGTCATAACGCTGGTCAAAAAGATGTTTACCAAAATGTAAAATCATGATCAGAGCTTCTGAATTCACGTAAATACGTGGTTTTTGGAGGCTCTGAAAATTTTTTAAAAAAATTTGAAAAAAGTACTTGCATTTCTATTTCATTTGTATATAATAGGACAAGTGCTGTGCGAAACAGAACGTCAACGAAAAGAGTAAGAGAGCAGAAAGCCGGTCGTGGTCATTTCAA
>ONVE01000163.1 GCA_900321215.1 uncultured Eubacterium sp.
AGGAGTGTGGTCCGCAACCGAAAGCGGCAGCTCAAAGTAGAAATCCGAACCGGCTCCGTAGGTACTCTTTACCATGAGCTTGCTGTCCATCATATTAAGAAGCTTGGTTACTATGGAGATACCAAGACCGGTTCCTTCGATGTGGCGGTTTTTCTTCTCATCCACACGCTCAAATGATATCGAGAGCTTGCTTATATCTTCCTCGCGGATTCCTATTCCGGTATCCTTTACTGATACATAAAGCTTTAAATGACCGTTCTCTTCGCCGAGATTTTTCATGGTGAAGAGTATGCTTCCCTTTTCGGTATACTTAACGGCGTTGGTAAGGAGGTTCATGATAACCTGGCTAATCCTTACATCGTCGCCGATAAGCTTTGCAGGGATAGTTTCGTCTATATCAAGCTTTAGCTCTAGATTCTTGCTGCGGGCTCTTTCGTTGATTGAGTTGTATAGTCCTGTTATAAGTTCGCTTGTATCAAATGCTGCAGGAACAAGGTGCATCCTTCCGTCCTCTATCTTGGAGAAATCCAGGATAGTATTAATGATGGAAAGGAGAGTGTTGCCGGCGGTCTTGATATTAGCCGCGTAATCAATCGTTCCCGGCTCCTTTGATTCGTGGAGTATCATTTCATTCATTCCGAGGATCGCATTGATAGGAGTCCTTATCTCGTGGCTCATATCTGCGAGGAAATCACTTTTCGCTTTATTTGCGGAATCGGCAGCGGATTTCTCCAGCTTCAGGATCTTTGCCTCGTAATCCTTCTGACGCTCGATCTCCTTCATTTCTTCCATTCTTGCATTGGATTTACACTCAGATCTGTAGCTTATTATATAAAATGCAGATATGAGGAGGAATACGATAAGATTGATGAGTATACTGAGCAGGAGAAGTGCGTTCGGGCTTTTGTACAGCTCTGAATCCTTTGTCACAATGACAAGATTCCATTGATCCATAACAGTATCAACAAAGACTGTGCATTTCTCACCGTCGATCGTTGTCCTGAAGTTTCCTTTGCCGGTATTAACGATCTTGTCGTAGAGATCCTTTTTGTCCGGCTGCTCGTAAAAATATTTACCGTTTTTATCCTTTGAAGCGTGGGCGATTATCATGCCGTCATTGTTCATGATGAAGCCGTAACCGTAGCCATTGATCTGAATCTTTTCAACGATCTCCTGAACCTCGCTCAGAGTAAGGTCAAGCGCGAGAGCGTTATTTACGTCTGTCAGAGCCCTTCCGACAGAAATGATGACATTTCCGGTCTGGGCATCAACATAAGGAGAAACGATGACGACCTCACCTTTAGCGCTGATACATGTCTTATACCAGTCTCTCTTTGTAGGATCGTAATCGGCAGGGGGAACCCAGCCAACGCCGTCAACGTATTTACCATTTATATAACCATAGATTCCGGTGTAGCTTTCGTCAAACTGACGCTCGGTTCTCTGGGATTCGCGGGTGATATATTCAACGATCTCGTCATAGCCTGCGCCTTTTTCAACCATATGATCAACAGTGTCGGCGGTCAGCCAGAGTACGCTTTTGGCGGTATCCAGATAGTTCTCAAGATCGGCAGAAACGGCAGACGTTTTGTTGTCGCCAAGCTCCTGAACCGAAGAATATATAGTTTTAAAGATTACTCGGGATGTAAAGATAACAAGCAGTGACATGATAACAAATGTAAAGGAAAGTGTCAGGATGATAGTTTTTCCGGATCTTTTCATGGGACCGCCTTCCTTTCTATAAATGGTACTGCTTGTTGGCTCATATATATGATACTGCTTTTGAAACGCAGAAATACTGATACTGCTTTTCTAGTATAAATGTATATTGTAGGTTTTTCAAGAAAAAATGAATGCTTCGGGCATAGTGTATTTACACAATGTTCATATAACATTTTGTGTATTATTTATATATGGTCGGAAGAATTAAATAATTATTTGTTTTAAATAATGTTTTTGTCATTTTTATAGTGTAAAGTTTCACGTTTTTTGCTATAATATTCTTGAGGTTTTTGTTTCTTTTGGTTTGAAGTCTGCCGTTCGGGCAAAAAAAGGGGAGCAGCTATGAGTAAATTTAACGAATTTTTGGAAAGACTGGTACTCGTCACACATTCTTACTCGGGTTTAAATCGTGATGAGTATGTGACGCTTATCCATGAAATATGTGAATATTATAAGCTTAGTAAGGGTTCTTCGGAATTCTATATGAACGTTACTCAGGAGAAGCTGGGCAACGGCAATTATTACTGTGATTTTGATAACGGTAAGGGTGAGAAGGTTGTCTTACAGATAAGGATCGTTACCAGGACACAGGCTATCATCATTGGTACGCTTTACCGTGAGAAGGATGCGGAGAATCTTAGCATTGGCGAGAAGAAAGAGCTTGATGTACTGTTCCGGGTGGTTCTCAGCTTTGTATGCTTTACACGTTTGCAGAGGGTCGTAGAACTGCTGGGATTTTATGATGAAAATAACTATCCGAATTTCAGAGCGTTCAGCCGTTATCTGGAGATAGAAGACGGCAAGAGGACTCTTGAAGGCAAGATGGCCTTCCATTATGATCTTCGTAACTTCTCAATCATCAATCAGGAGATCGGAAGGAAGAATGGTGATGAGGTCATCAGGAATTACTATAACATGATCAAGAATGTTATAGGAGAGGATGGAATAATCTGCCGATTGGGCGGAGATAAATTCATCGGTATCTTTCCTCCGGAGAAGAAAGAAGAGATGTTTAAGATATTTAAGGGCGTTCCGATAACCTTCGGTGCAGAAGGGGAGAGACGGGTTGAGATATCTTCAGCAGCAGGCATCTACGTCCTTCCGAATACATTTGTGGCTGTAAATTCGGGAGACATTATGGATAAGATCACTATGTGCTCATCCATGGCCAAGAGGAAAAATGAAGGAACAGCCATCATTTATGACCAGACATTAAATAATCTTGATGAACGTGCAAAGTGGGTCAAGAGAAAATTCAAAAATGCACTGGAGGATAGAGAGTTCCATGCATTTTATCAGCCTAAGGTCGATATAGTCAGAAAAGAGATAATAGGTGCCGAGGCACTCTGCCGCTGGTTCCATGAAGGGCATATAATTCCGCCG
>ONVE01000209.1 GCA_900321215.1 uncultured Eubacterium sp.
TATGGAAAACGGAAGGGATGGATGATATACTTATCGTGGCTGAAAGCTGCAGAGAGGATCATGGGCTGATGCTGTGCAGAGGTTAGGTTGATGCAAAGTGGAGCATGAGCTGATGATGCGAGGAAGTCGGGCTCTTGCAGTGCGGTTGTTCACTAAAAAAGACTGCCGGACAATGGCGGTTTACATAAAATGGAGTATACAGATATGAAGAAGAACATAAAGATGATAGTAAGCTATGACGGAACAAGATATTTTGGCTGGGAACATCAGCCGAATACCGATATGACTATTCAGGGCAAGCTTGAAAATGTACTTAATATGATGCTTAAGAAGGATGCTGGCGTGACAGTCATCGGAGCCGGACGTACGGATGCGGGTGTTCATGCGAGAGCCATGACGGCAAATGTTATCCTTGATACAGATATGTCATGTGAAGAGATCCTTTCTTATATGAATCGTTATCTTCCGGAGGATATCAGCGTGAATAAGGTGACTGAAGCTTCCCCTCATTTTCACAGCAGATACAATGCGAAGGGAAAGACCTACAGATATACCTGCTGGTACGATGTGACTAAGCCGGTATTCGACAGGAAATACGTATCGGTCCTCGACAGAAGGCCTGATATAGATAAAATGAAGGAAGCGGCTCAGTATATCATTGGAATGCATGATTTTAAATGCTTCTGCGGCAATCCAAAGATGAAGAAGTCCACAGTCAGAGTCGTTGACAATATCAAGATAGAAGAAAGCGGCGGATATATCAGATTTTATTTTCACGGAAACGGCTTCCTGCAGAATATGGTAAGGATCATGACCGGAACCTTGCTTGAGGTAGGCTTTGGAAAGAAGAAACCGGAGGATATCGAGAAGATAATCGAAGGAAAGGACAGACAGCAGGCCGGATTTACAGCCGAGGCAAAAGGGCTTACGCTCATGAAGGTTGATTACGAATAAATATCAGGACTGATGTTTAGAGAGAAAGCAGCATCCAAAAACAAATAAATGTATAAATGCATAAAAAATGTATAAAAAATGCATATACACATTTATTATACATAAGTTACATAATCACGTTTACATAAAAAGTTCGAAAAATGACGCAAAAGCGTCATTTTTTTACGTTTGAAAAAAATATAAAAAAATACAAAAAAAGTGTGGTATTTTGTAAAAGGTAATGCTATAATATGGCAGATAACGCCGTGGGAAAGTTGCCTTCGGCTTAGGAAAGATTAAGGAGGTACTATAATATGTCACAGAGAACTGACATTCACAAGATTCTTATAATTGGTTCCGGTCCGATAATCATAGGCCAGGCCTGCGAGTTTGACTATTCAGGAACTCAGGCTTGCAAGGCTCTTAGAAGTCTTGGCTATGAGATAGTTCTTGTTAATTCAAATCCAGCAACTATTATGACAGATCCTGAGATGGCTGATGTTACTTATATTGAGCCACTCAATGTTAATCGTCTTGAGCAGATCATTGCTAAGGAACGTCCTGATGCATTGCTCCCAAATTTAGGTGGACAGTCAGGACTTAATTTATGTGCTGAGTTATATAACGCAGGTGTACTTGACAAGTATAATGTTCAGGTTATCGGCGTTCAGGTTGATGCCATCGAGCGTGGTGAGGACCGTATAGAGTTTAAGCAGACCATGGATTCTCTTGGTATCGAGATGGCAAGAAGCCAGGTTGCATACAGCGTTGATGAGGCACTTGCCATAGCTGACAAGCTTGGTTATCCGGTTGTTCTTCGTCCTGCATATACAATGGGCGGCGCCGGCGGCGGACTCGTATACAACAAGGAAGAGCTTAAGACTGTCTGCGCAAGAGGTCTTCAGGCATCACTTGTTCATCAGGTTCTCGTAGAAGAGTCTGTTATGGGCTGGGAAGAGCTTGAGCTCGAGGTTGTTCGTGATAAAGAAGGAAATATGATCACAGTATGCTTCATCGAGAACATCGATCCGATGGGCGTACATACAGGTGACAGCTTCTGTGCAGCTCCTATGCTTACAATCTCACAGGAGGTTATGGACAGACTTCAGGAGCAGGCTTATAAGATTGTTGATGCTATCCAGGTTATCGGTGGTACAAACGTTCAGTTCGCACATGATCCTGTATCAGACAGAATCATCGTTATCGAGATCAATCCTCGTACTTCACGTTCTTCAGCACTTGCAAGTAAGGCTACAGGTTTCCCTATCGCACTTGTTTCAGCAAAGCTTGCTTCAGGACTTACACTGAAGGATATTCCTTGCGGAAAGTACGGTACACTTGATAAGTATAAGCCGGATGGTGATTATGTTGTTATCAAGTTTGCACGTTGGGCATTTGAGAAGTTCAAGGGCGTAGAAGATAAGCTCGGAACACAGATGCGTGCAGTTGGTGAAGTAATGAGTATCGGTAAGAACTATAAGGAAGCATTCCAGAAGGCTATCCGTTCACTTGAGAAGGGACGTTACGGCCTCGGATATGTTAAGAACTTCCATGAAATGACCAAGGAAGAACTTCTTAAGGCACTTATCACACCATCAAGCGAGAGACATTTCCAGATGTATGAAGCACTCAGAAAGGGTGCAACTATAGATGAGATATTTGAGCTTACACACGTTAAGAGATACTTCATCGAGCAGATGAAGGAACTTGTTGAGGAAGAGGAGAAGATTGCACAGTCAAAGGGCAGCCTTCCATCAGACGAGCTTCTTACACAGGCTAAGAAGGACGGATTCTCAGACAAGTACCTCAGTGAGATTCTTGAGATTTCAGAGGATTCTATCAGAGAGAGACGTGAAGCTCTCGGCGTAGTAGAGGCATGGGACGGCGTACACGTTAGCGGTACTGAGGACAGCGCTTACTACTATTCAACATACAATGCACCTGACAACAATCCGGTTAAGACTGACAAGCCAAAGATCATGATCCTTGGTGGTGGTCCAAACCGTATCGGTCAGGGTATCGAATTTGACTATTGCTGTGTACATGCAGCTCAGTCACTTAAGAAGCTTGGCTTCGAGACTATCATCGTAAACTGCAACCCTGAGACAGTTTCTACAGACTATGATACATCAGATAAGCTGTATTTCGAGCCTCTTACACTTGAGGACGTTCTCAGTATCTACAAGAAGGAGAAGCCGGTCGGAGTTATCGCTCAGTTCGGTGGACAGACACCTCTTAACCTTGCTTCTGATCTTCAGAAGAATGGTGTTAAGATCCTTGGTACCTCTCCTGAGGTTATCGATCTTGCAGAGGACAGAGATCAGTTCAGAGCTATGATGGATAAGCTTGGCATCCCAATGCCTGAGTCAGGAATGGCTACA
>ONVE01000147.1 GCA_900321215.1 uncultured Eubacterium sp.
ACACATGATAAATAAGAAAAAACTCACTTGCGGTCTTGCAGCTGCTCTGATGGTAGGCAGCATGGCATTTACACTATCCGGCTGCGGAGGCGAGAAGGACAAATCCAATGAACAGAATGCTATAGAGCAGGGACTCCAGCTTGAGGACAAAGCCCGCGATCTGATAAATGATCAGAACCAGCAGTTCCACAACGCTGACGATATGATGACAATCGAGCACTGAAAAACAGTTTTTCTCTTCTCTACTTGAATTTAAAAGTGTACTGTGCTAGTATAGCGGTTGCTAAATCAATCGGAACAAGCGGTTTTTTCAAGAATTCCGCGGTCCGTTTGACAGGCAGTCGCTATATTTGTTTCTATAATCATTGAAAAGAGGGAGAAAAATGGATAAGCTTGAGGTTCTTCGTGAACTGGCTATAATTATCATTTTTGCAAAGGCTTTCGGCCTTCTAGCAAGAAAAGTAAAGGCTCCGCAGGTTGCCGGAGAGATCATCGCCGGACTGCTGATCGGTCCGAGTGTACTCGGTCTCGTCGATTCATCGGATTTTTTGTCAGCCTTTGCGGAAATTGGAGTTATACTCCTTATGTTTACTGCCGGACTTGAGACCAATCTGTCCGAGCTTAAGAAAACCGGCCTTAAGGCAACTCTTATCGCCTGTTCCGGCGTATTTGTACCGCTTATATTCGGAACACTTCTTTATATGGGCTTCTACGGTCCTCAGGAGATTGGATCCGAAGGCTTCTTCAAGGCAGTATTCATCGGTACTATCCTTACTGCTACTTCAGTAAGTATTACCGTTCAGACTCTCCGTGAGCTTGGAAAGCTTTCAAATGAAGTCGGACAGACCATCATGAGCGCAGCGATCATCGATGACGTTATCGGTATCGTAGTTCTTACCGTTGTGATCGGTCTTAAGAACCCTGAGAGCAAGACCGGAACCGTAGTTCTCTACACCGTGCTGTTCTTTATATTTGCTATCGGCGTAGGCATCATCGTATTCAAGCTCTTCAAGTTATATGACAGCAAATATCCGCATACAAGACGTATTCCGATCCTTGGTCTTGCACTTGCATTCGGTCTTTCATATATTGCTCAGAAGTATTTTGACGTAGCAGACATCACAGGCGCTTATATCGCAGGCGTAATACTCTGCCAGCTCCGTGATTCGGAATATATCTCAGAAAAAATGGATATCAACTCCTATATGCTCTTCGGTCCTGTATTCTTCTGCAGTATCGGACTTCAGACAGATATAAAGAATATTGATACGACTATCATAGTGTTCTCACTTTGTTTTGTTCTTGTCGGTCTTCTCTCGAAGATCATCGGCTGCGGTCTTGCTGCAAGGCTCTGCGGCTACAAAGGTCTTAATACTCTTAAGATCGGTGTCGGAATGATGACCCGAGGCGAGGTTGCACTTATAGTCGCCCAACGTGGTCTCTCTGTAGGAATGCTTGATCACAGATATTTTACTGCGGTTATCCTTCTGATAATAATCAGTTCGATCATCACGCCGCTTATCCTTAAGTACCTCTACTCTAAGGACGAGGCGGGCGCCGCTGCATAACACATAAATAAAAAGGGTGAAGGGGCTGCTTCGGGAATAAGCAGCCCCTTCTTTGTATGAAAAATGTGAAGGTTGGGTAATTTTATCAGCGGATCATTATAACTCATCCGCCTTTACTGTAGGTCTGTTAAGACTTACTTCAAGATTTCCATTTCTCTCTCTTATCTCATCCATAAGAGTCTTTACGGATTCACCTTTCTTCATGTTTACACGGTAGGACAGCTTGTACATGCTGCCCATATTGGTTGTCTTAACCTCTTCAACCGTGTACTTTGTCAAATATCTCTCAAATATATCTTCGAATTTTCCTTCAAAATCCAGATCCTCAGGTACTGTAATCTTAAGCACTCTGTCTTCTTCCGACCTTCCGCCAAAATTAACAAGATTGAGTATAAGATTTACTGTACTTATTATTACTGCGAAGAATGCTGCAACGCCGAGATAGCCCATTCCTGTTGCAAGTCCGACTGCCATGGAGAGGAAAATGCTTGTGATCTCCTGTCCCTTGCCCGGAGCTGATCTGAATCTTACCAGACTGAATGCTCCCGCAACCGCAACTCCTGCTCCGATATTTCCATTTACAAGCATTATGACCATCTGCACTGTTGCAGGAAGTAATGCTATAGTTATAACAAAGCTCTTCGAGTAATTGTTTTTGATCATATACATGACTGCTATGAAGAGTCCTATCAGCAGGGAGCAAAGCGTTGCCTCCAAAAATGCTTCTCCTGTAAATGTTCCATTTGTAAGTATTGTTCCAAAAAGTTTATCCAGCATACGCCACAGCCCCTTTCTCTTTTATTGTCTCATAATCATGTATTGCCAGAGGTTTTCTTACCTCTTCTTTACTTATCAGATCCACATATCCTCTTCCGTATTTTGAAAATGAAGTAGGAAAAATCCTTAATTCACTGAAGATCCTTGTCAGCTCTATCGGCATGGCTCCTGCTATCTTGACCTCCATGAGTCTCTGTCCCGGCTTAAGTATGTCCTTGCCGGTATTTCCATATCTTAAGTCCAGCTTATCTGTTCTGTATCTGATATTTCTGTCAAATGTTATCCTCAGCTCCGGATCTTCCTTACCGAACATTGCTATCCTGTCATAAGATATAGCCATCATTGGCTTAAGTACCTGATAATAACTCATCATATAATCTATTTCCCTTTTGATCTGGGAATCCTTCGGCGCCTCGGCTCCTTCATTTAAATACTTAAGAGCTTCGCCGTATTTCATATCTATTCTTCTCTTATAAACGACACCATCATATTTCTTCTTGATCTCGATGAATGCCGGAGATTCCTTTGTTGGTATATTGTAGCTTCTAAGCCGCAGCTTTTCTTTGTAATCCGGCTTCTCAAGCGATGTTCTGATAAGTCTGTAATCAGGCGTATCGTAGTAGATATTGAGTATTGAAGATTCGCCGTATCTATCAACCTCTGCAATATTCTCAAGCCTTTCTCTTAACCGTCTGTAGGTTGTTTCATCAAGCAGATATTTTGTTTCGATTCTTTTAAAGATTTCCTGAAAGATACCCATATCTACCACTCCTTTCCTGATTATTTCTCTTGCTGTTTTTTTGATCTATTTGATCTGTTTTCCTTGTGATGAGCTTATAATAACCTCCAAAACTTAAAGAAAACTTAAAGAAAAAAAATTTTTTTAAGTTTTTTAAAAAACATAAAAAAGAAGGCCAGCGCCATTTTTGTTGGAGCCATCCTTCTTCTATTTTTTTACATCCCGGCCAACTCTTTCCTGAACCCGGAACGCTATGTTTTTTTATAAGAACTGCTATATCGTTTTTACGCCAGTTTATCAATATAAGCACACGCTGCAAGCGCTGCAACCGCACCATCAGATGCCGCTGTAACAAGCTGTCTTACCTGCTTGGTCCTGCAGTCACCCGCAGTGAAGAGTCCCTCCGTTTTCGTCAGGCAATCCTCTCCGGAAATGATATATCCTCCACGGTCAAGATCTGCTATCTCTGAAAATGCTGCATTATCAGGTGCCTGGCCGATCGCTATAAAGAGACCATCCACCGGAATACTCTTTACCCCTCCGGTCACAGTATCCTTAACCTCAACTCCGCTAAGCTTCTCCTCTCCGAGAAGCTCTGTAACTACCGAATTAAGCACGAATTCCACATTTTCCTTAGCCTGAAGAGCCAGAAGTCCTTCCTTCTCTCCTCGGAACTCCGACCTTCTATGGATCACATAAACCTTGCTGCAGTAATTTGACAGAAAGAGCGCATCCTCGATAGCAGTATTTCCGCCGCCATTTACAGCTACGTCTCTGCCCTTGAAGAATGCTCCGTCACATGTCGCGCAATATGAAATGCCTCTTCCGATAAGCTCTTCCTCTCTGGCAAGGCCAAGATGTCTGTTCTTTGCGCCTGTTGCAAGAATGACTGCCTTCGCATTGTATTCTCCGCTATCGGTCTTTACTATAAAATACGGTAAACCGCCTTCCGCAGGCGTCTCCTGATCTTCTGCACCGTTTCCATCAACCCTGCTGACACTGACAACCTTCTCGAACAGCACCTCCGCACCAAGTCCGATGGCCTGCTCATAAAGCCCTGTTGCAAAGTCAAAGCCCGATATCTTCTGTATTGCAGGATAGTTCTCTATCTCAGGCGTATTAACAATCTGTCCGCCATAGGTATAAGACTCGAAAACCGCCGCTTTCTTGCCAGCTCTCTCTGCATAGATCGCTGCCGAAAGTCCTGCCGGTCCTGCTCCGACTATAATAACATCATACATTAATTACCCCTTTATCCACTGGCTGAGCGCAGCCTTAGGCTGGAATCCTACATTTCTTTTAACCTCTTCGCCATTTTCAAACTTAATAAGGCATGGGATTGAAGAAATGTTGTACTTTATAGCCAGATCGGTCGCATCATCAACATTTATACCTACAAACTTAACATCTGTCACCTCATCAGCAAGCTGGTCAACAACCGGTGAAAGCATCTTGCAAGGTCCGCACCATGATGCCCAGAAATCAACCACAACCGGCTTATCACTCTTTAAAACTTCTTCTTCAAACTGTTCTTCTTTGATCTGTAATACTGACATATTATTTACCTCCATATTATCACATTGTCTTTAGTTATCTTTCGTTTAACCACCGATATTACTCTGGCTGATCATTTTTATCAGTATCCTGCGGAGAGATTCCTCTCAGGATCTTATGAAGGATCTCATACAGCTTCATCGCATCCTCCGGCGGAATGCAGATACAGCTTCCAATCTGCTCCGGTATCCTTAAAGCTTCCTCTCGAAGCTCCATTCCCTTTTCGGTTACAGATACCAGAAGATTTCTTTCATCAGATTCCTTTCTGTGTCTTGTAATATAGCCCTTCTGCTCCAGCTTTTTGAGAAGCGGAGTAAGTGTTCCGGAATCCAGGAATAGATCCCTTCCCATTTCCTTTACATTTGTGGTCTTCTTCTCCCAGAGGACCATCATTGCTATATACTGGGTATAAGTCAGATCAAGTCTATCAAGCAGTGGCTTATACTTTCTTATGACCTCTTTTGAGCAGGCATATAGCGGAAAGCACAGCTGATTTTCAAGCTTAAGGCATTTATATCTGTCATCAGACATATCTGCGTATCCCGCGTCAGCTTCTTCTCCTGCATATATTTTCTTACTCACCGTATCACCTTCTCTCCTGTAATACTTTTTATCAGCGGAACGCTTTTAATTGTTTACAATTTAATTATACACAAACCAACATTTGTGTCAAGTATGAATTATAGATATAATCATTCAAAAGGAAAATTATAGTCCAGTCCGAGTTCATTTCTGATAGTGATAATATCCTTCTGAACTCCCTCTCCTACAGGAACACCCTTATCCTTTCTGAATTTCCAGACTTCATACTCTTTTTCACCTGCGGTATATATCCTGTCATGCCCCGGAGCCTTTTTGGAAGCTCTTAACGCACGGCATATCTCTCCTGCAGTTTTCTTAAACTCTTCCCTTCCGCAAAACGCCTCCGGATCGACAACGAAGAAGAAATGTCCGAGTCCGTACATTTTCGGTTTACCATTTTCATCCACTCCCGAAAGTGCCTTCATAAATTTACCACCGGAAAGCGCTGCCGAAAGTATCTCTACAACCGTGGCGAAACCATAGCCCTTGTAGCCTGCCAGTTCTTCACCGATACCGCCGAGAGGAGCCAGTGCAGCCGTACCATCCACAAGAGCCTTCAGGATCATCTCACTATCTGTAAGTGCTTCTCCTTTTTCAGAAATAACGGTTCCTGACGGACAATCCTTACCTTCTCTTGCATAATATTCTATACGTCCCCTCTGAACTATGGATGTCGCACAATCCAGACAGAAAGGAAATTCTTCGTCCGTCGGGATCGAAAAAGTCAGAGGATTCGTTCCCAGCATATTTTCCACGCCAAATGTCGGCGCTATGGATGGTCTGGCATTTGTTCCCGTGATCCCTATCATTCCTTCACTGCTGGCCATAGTCGTCCAGTAACCGGCTATACCGTAATGTGTTGAATTTCTTATAGCTCCGCCGGCCATTCCGCAGGTCTTAGCCTTCTCGATCAGCTTTTTCATCATATGATAGCTTGCAACCATGCCCATTCCGTCATGAGCATCCATTACAATCGTTGTCGGCGTTTCTTTAAGTATCTCCATCTTTGTGACCGGAAGAAGCGTTCCCTTCTTTATCCTGTCAATATAGATCGGCTTAAATCTGTTGCATCCGTGGCTTTCTATACCTCTTCTGTCCGACTCAAGAAGAACATCCGCACAAATCTTTGCATCATCTTCAGGAACCCCATACCCCTTAAATGCATCGATCATAAAACTATTCATAAGCTCCCATGAAACAAATGGTCTATTCTCTGTAATTTTTCCCATAAGCATTCCCTCCTCGTATGAATTATTCAACGAAAATTTTATTTATTTCCATATGTACCCCGAATAAAAATATAATTATATCAATATTATTATAGTTTAAAAAAATAAGTAGGTAAATATTTGTATTTCAATATACGTATATTTATTTCATACGAAATGATAATTTCAATTTGAACTATATAAAATGTGTTGAATCCACCTTTATTAACAGTATAATATCTATATAAAATATTAACTTGATAATATATGGTTTGGGAGATAATTTATGAACGATCAGATGCTGCTTATCTTTCCTATATTAATATTCATCATATTTGCTGCCGGTGCAAAGATTTTTCACGGAGGAAGCATTAATACTGAAGCATGGAGTGTCGGGCAGGCAAAAACCATGCAGGTTTTTGCTGCGCTGATGATAATCCTTCATCATACCGTGCAGATCATAACCAACTGTACCAGGATTGATAAAGGTTTAATAACAAGATGGAATTCTTTCGGTATACTTTTTACATCAATATTCTTTTTCTTCTCAGGCTTTGGTCTCTTTAAAGGATGCAAAGAGAAAGAAAACTACCTTAACGGCTTTTTATTCCATAGGCTTTCTAAGGTACTTATTCCTTTCATGATAACAAATATCATTTACCTTATAACGATAGGCCCGACCAGGATAACAAAGCTGCGCCACGTATTCACATCAATCTTCGGCTTTACACTTATGAATACAAATGCGTGGTTTATCATAAATATAGTTATACTTTATATTGCTTTTTACATTTTCTTCAGACATTCCCGTTCGGAGAATGCCGCAATCATAAAACTTACTGTTTTTACTATTATATTTGTTGGAATTTCTCTTCTTCTGGGGCACGATAAATCAGCGGTTCGAGGTCATTGGTTCATGGGAGAATGGTGGTATAATACGACTCTGATATTCATCCTGGGTATAATCGTCGCAAAGTATGAAGTACAGCTTAAGGTATTTGCTTCAAAACTGTACCCGGCTAAGCTGATCTTTTTTGCAGTGCTTTTAACAGGCAGCTACTTTCTGTCAGAATATCTTACTCAACATTTTGGATATTATGCAGAATGGGAAGGACATCCCGGCTACAAGGAGAAGCTTATATCACTTCTTGGACAGACATTACTCTGCATAGTGTTTATCTTATTTCTGCTTCTTATTAATATTAAGGTAAGATTTGGCAACCCGGTCAACCGGTATCTCGGTAAAATGAGCTATGAGATATATCTGATACATGATATCTTCAGACGGCTTCTTCCCGCAGGTCCGGACGGAACCATGCCGGATATGGAATATATAGCATTAACGTATCTTTTTTCACTGATATGCGCATGGCTGCTATATATGATTGATAGATTTATACTGCGGATCATAGCAGCAAAACATCAAAAGAAAAGTGACGCTCATTAAAAAGCGTCACTTAATGTGTAATATTCTTCAAGCTTTGGACGTGCAGCAACATAGTATTTCTCAAGTCTTTTATCAAAATGCTTTCCCATTCCGTCCATAATGATGGAATCTGCCTGTTCAAAGCTCATTCGCTCCTTGTAAACTCTCTTGCTTACAAGAGCATCATATACATCGGCGATTGCCATGATACGCGCCTCGATTGGGATTTCCTCGCCGCGAAGTCCTTCAGGATAACCCGAGCCGTCCCATCTCTCGTGATGATAATGGGCAACATTTTCAGCAAGGATCTTAAAGTCTTCGTCATCTGTAGCCCTTAAGATCTCGTGAACGATACGTCCGCCCTCCGCAGCATGCGTCTTCATTATCTCAAATTCTTCAGGAGTAAAACGTCCCGGCTTTCTAAGGATTGCATCATCAACGGCTATCTTTCCGAGGTCATGCATCGGCGCCGCCTTTATAAGATCCTTGCAGAAGCTGTCAGAAAGATGAAGTTCGTTATCCTTCTTGATCTCATCCACCAGAATACTTACTACATCACTGGTCCTTCTGATGTGACCTCCGGTAGAATTATCTCTTCTTTCAACCATGGTCGCCATACTGAGGATCAGATTATCATGCATTTCAACTATATGCCGGGTTTTAAGATCAACCTCTTTTTCAAGACTTTCGTTGAACCTGTTCAGAAGATCGATATAATTCTGCTCCTTGGTATCATTTCTGATAAGAAGCTGATATCCTCTGTGTTTACGTGAATCATAAAGCTTGGAGATCGTTATTCTGTAAATGTCCTTGCCGACTCTCTTAGTAAAGCTGTCATTATCACCGCTCTCAATAAATGCATTGATCCTTGAAATGATCTCCTTATTTACAGTCTCATTTGCAGCTGCAGGCGTATCGATCTTGACCATGCGCAGCTCAGGAAATACGATCAGCGCTATATCGCTGCCGCCCAGATAATTGAGCTTTTTATCAAATGAAACAAATCCGATATCTCCGCTGACCTCAATCGAATCGATTCCGGTCTCGGTAATATTATATAAGCATACCCTTCTGATTATTATAAGGAAAATAAGCTGCGCGATCACATAAGTTAACGGAACATAATCCACTGAAAAGTAATGAAGCTTTCCTCCGAAATAACCTGTTACGCTCAACATTTCAGATACAAAAAGAAGGCCGACCATCTTATTTGAAACATCCTTCTTTTTGGTTAAACCATAAAAAGTTGCGATAAGCGGGATCATAAAATATGCTATTACCATAACCAAAAAAATTGCATGAAAAGGTCCGTATTCCTTTTCCGTCAGATATGAAATACCATTCTTCTCCACAAGAGTTGCCGATTTATAGAAAA
>ONVE01000266.1 GCA_900321215.1 uncultured Eubacterium sp.
TCTGATGAGAAAGATCATACATATATCATCGAAGGACCTCGTATTGAGAAAATGCTTGGTTACACAAATCTTGAGTCTGAGAAGGGCTTTATCTTCTTCCAGAACTTCCTCAAGAAGAATGGTATACTGAAAATGCTCGACGACCTTGGAATAGAGGACGGAGATACAGTAAAGATGTATGGTCATGAATTTGACTATTATCATGAATAATATAAAAGGTGGTTATTATGACTAGTAAGGAAAGAGCCTATCTTAAAGGTCTTGCCATGACTATGGATCCTATCCTTTCTCTTGGTAAGGCAAGTCTTACGCCTGAGTTTTCTGAATCTGTTGCAGAAGCTATCAAGAAGAGAGAGCTTATCAAGATTAATGTTCTTAAGAACTGTACCGATGATCCGAAGGAAATCGCACAGACTCTTGCTGAAAGAACAAGAAGCACGGTTGTTCAGGTTATTGGCAGAAAGATAGTATTATACAAAAGAAATCAGGAAAAGCCTATTATTGAATTTCCTAAGTAATGAGCCTGATCCGATCGTTAAATATTCGGATAAACACATATTTTCGGAGTGAAGACTTATGAAGATTGGAATACTCGGAGGTTCATTTAATCCGATACATAACGGACATATCAGCCTTGCCAAAGCTGCGTTAAATGAGTACAGCCTTGACAGGGTTCTTATTATGCCTAATTGTGATACATATTATAAAAAAGATGCTGATATCTCAGATCATGACAGAATGAATATGATACAGCTGGCAGTCAGAGGTCTGAAGAATATTGTTCCCTCTGATATAGAACTTAAAAGGGGCGGTATCACTTATACTATAGATACCATGAGATACCTTATCGAAAAGGATAAGGAGGAGGGCGTTATAAATGATTATTTTTTCATAATCGGCGGTGATACCCTTCATAATCTGTATTATTGGAGAGAGATAGACGAGCTCTTCAAGGTAATGACATTTCTTGCTGCGGTAAGGGATGACGTTGATACAAAAGAGATGGAGAAGCTAAAGGATGGATATACTTTAAAGCATCCGGAGGCAAGAATAGGATTTCTGCATACGGACAAGAATCCAGTATCTTCATCATTGATCAGAAAAAAGGTTGCTGAAGGCGAGGATGTAAGTATGTATCTGCCTGAAGCGGTTAACAGATATATTAAGATTAGAAACTTATATAAATGATCAGTTTACGGCTGATCTGTTCCGGAGGGAATATGGAAAGAAAAGAAATGCTCGAAAAGCTTAAGGGTAAGCTTTCAGATAAGAGATTTGTTCATTCTATAGGTGTTGAATATACTGCTGCATGTCTTGCTATGACATACAAGGCAGACCTTCAGAAGGCCCGCATCGCAGGACTTCTTCATGACTGCGCAAAATGCCTTGCAACAGAAGAGAAACTGAAGAAGGCTGAGAAATTTGGATTAAATATAAATAAAAGCGAGAGACAGGATCCGGAGCTTCTTCATGGCAAGCTCGGTGCGTATTATGCAAAGACAAAATACGGCGTTACTGATAAGGAAATACTTGACGCCATAACCTATCATACGACCGGCCGTCCGGAAATGACGCTTATGGACAAGATAATCTTTGTGGCGGATTATATAGAGCCTAACAGAAAGATCATCAAAGAGCTTCCGGAGATCAGGCAGGAGGCATTTACGGATATTGATAAGGCCATAGTTCATATTCTTAAGAATACACTTGATTTTCTTAGAGAGAAGACTGATATAATCGATGAAATGACAGAGAAGACCTACATTTATTATTTAAATTTACTGGGAGATAAGCTTTAATGAAAAAAGAACAAGAGATTGAGTTAATATGCGACGCACTTCTCGACAGGAAGGGCTATAACATCAAAAGGCTGGATGTAAGCGGACTTTCACCGGTTTCGGATGTATTTATCATCGCAAGCGGAAGCAACAGAAATCAGCTTGAAGCAATGTGTGACGCTGTTGAAGAAAAATGCCGCGACAATGAGATATACCTTAAGGAAAGAGAAGGAAGAGCTGAGGGAGGCTGGATACTTCTTGACTATGACAATATCGTAGTACACATCTTCTCTAGTGAGATGAGGGAGTTCTATGATCTTGACCATGTATGGAGAGATGCGGCTGTTATTTAATTAATCTTATGATAGACAGATTGCAGCATGTCTTATATCTAAATTTATATCCTGATAGCGGGAATATTTACTTTTTTGATAAGCAGGTTATATTAAGAAAAATTAATAAATATTAAGGTATTTATAAATGTTATTATTACAGGCTGTTTGTTATAATCAGCCTGTAATTTATGTTTTACGTGAAGGTGAAAGGAGTACGTAATGAGTAAAAAGATCAAAGCTTTTATTATCTTTCTTGTTGTGGCTGTGATTGTGGCTGCAGCAGTTTTTTTTGTAAAGAAGTTTATGAAGAAGGATAGTGAGAGCGAAGGAAGGCTTGTTTATGTTGAGTCGGTAAAGAATATTACAGGAGCATATGTCGGACTTGACAACAGATACATGGGTATCGTAGAAGCCCAGGAGACCAAGCAGGTAGAGAAGGACGGAGACAAGAAGGTTAAGGAGATCTTTGTAAAGATCGGCGATGTAGTTAAAAAGGATGATCCTCTTTTTTCTTACGACACAGATGAAATGGAGCTTGATCTTCAGAAGATGGAGCTTGAGCTTGACAACATCAAGAATACCATTTCCGGCTATAATGACGAGATAAATGATCTTATCAAACAGAGAGAGCTTGCTCCTGCAGAGGACAATCTGAATTACACAAGCCAGATAAATAATCTGTATGCCATGGTAAAGGAGTGCGAATATGAGCTTTCTACCAAGCAGCTTGAGATTGACAGACAGAGAGAATCCGTTAATTCAGCAACAGTATTCAGCCCTATGGATGGTGTGATCAAGAAGATCAACCAGGATAATAATTCAGGCTATCAGGGCGGAGGCGAGAACGGATTTATAACTATAATGGCAAATGGTGATTACAGAGTTAAGGGAACCATCAGCGAGACAAGTATCGGCAGTATCATGGCAGGAACACCTGTGATCGTTCGTTCAAGAGTAGATCAGAACGTTGTCTGGAAGGGCGCTGTTTCAAAGATCGATTACGAGCCGCAGAGCAGTGGAAACAACGATTATTATGGCGGAATGTCTGGTGAGAGCGCATCAAAGTACGCATTTTATGTAAACCTTGAAGACTGTTCAGGACTTATGCTTGGACAGCACCTTTACATCGAGCTTGATCATGGACAGAGTGTGGCAAGAGAAGGCTTATATCTGCCATCATATTATCTTGTTCAGGATGGAAATGATTACTATGTCTGGGCAAGAGATAATAATAAAAAGATTGAAAAGAGAAAGATTACAGTCGGCGAATATATAGAGGAGGAAGAGCTCTATCAGATAACAGACGGACTTTCCGAATCGGATTATATCGCATTTCCGGATGGTAATATATCTGAAGGCTGCAAGACAACAACGAATTATGAAGACATCATGAATCAGATGGATGATATCGATGATTTTGATGGCGGCTTTAATGGTGGATTTGACGACAGCTTCGATGGTGGATATGACAATTATGACGGGGGTATGGTTCCGGATGGTGCTATCCCTGCCGGAGATATTGATTCGGACACTGTTATGATGCCTGACGGATCATATGATTATCCGGGCGAGGATGGCAATGTCAATGAAAATGATTTTGGAGAGACCGGCGTAAATGACAGCGGAAGAGACGTTAAGATATACGAAACAGACGGCGCAGGTGATAACGCCGGTGATGCAGCAGATTCAGCCGATGATGCAGAAAATGCCGCAGATGATAATCCGGGTCAGGCCAGATAACGGGCGGAGGTGAAGGAAATGCTGCTTTTGCTCGAAAATATAAATAAGAATTATGTACAGGGTAAAATGGATGTGCCGGTGCTTCATGATATCAGCCTCAGTATCGAGGAGGGTGAATATGTAGCTATAATGGGTCCGTCAGGATCCGGAAAATCTACCCTGATGAATATTATCGGATGCCTTGATAAGCCAACCTCTGGAAGTTATATCCTTGATGGAACAGAGGTCGCTAATATGAAGGACAAGGAGCTTTCGAAGGTAAGAAATAAAAGTATAGGATTCGTATTCCAGAATTTCAACCTTCTTCCGAGACAGTCTGCTTTGCAGAATGTTGAGCTTCCTCTTCAGTATGCGAAGGTTCCGAGAAGAGAAAGACGTCCGAAATGTGTAGATGCACTGACAAGTGTTGATCTTCAGGACAGAATGTCATTTAAACCTACCCAGCTTTCCGGTGGTCAGAAGCAGAGGGTTGCGATAGCAAGAGCTATGGTCAACAGTCCTAAGATACTTCTTGCGGATGAACCTACCGGTGCTCTGGATTCCAAATCCGGAATTCAGGTCATGGGACTTTTTGAGAAGCTTCATAATGAAGGTGTTACGATCATTATGATCACTCATGCAAGAGAGATAGCTGAGTATGCGGACAGAATAATCACTATCTTCGATGGACGTATTACCAAAGATGAGAAGAACCTGAATAAGGTTGTTGCTGATTATAAAACTGATGAGAATACTGCTGCAGCAGGAGGCTCTGATGCGAAGACACCGGAGGGCACTGCCGGGATCACAGAGGAAAATGTTTCAGCCGCTGCAGAAGCAGCACTGTATGATGAAGGTGTATCTGAAGAAGCATCCTTCAGTAATGCATCAGACAGACTGATGAGCATACTAAATGAAGAAAGCGAGGGTGATGAAGAATGAAAAAACTGATTATTACCCTTATTGTTCTTGGAATCCTTGTTGTAGGTACGATAGTAGGAGTAAAGATTTACAAGGATCACCGTAAGAATTCAAATCCTGTAAAGTGTATGCCGGTAAGTATGCTCAATCAGGGATACTGGGATCCTTCGGATGAGTATTCTTCGGGATATATCTCAGCTACAACTGATCAGAAGATATACGCTGATATGAATAGTGTGATTGAAGAGGTTTATGTTTCAGAGGGCGATACTGTAAAGGCAGGAGATGCTATCCTTAAGTTCGATATGACTCAGAAGGAGCTTGAGGTTGAAACCATGAGGACCCAGCTTGAGGTATATAAGACAGATGTAAGCCTGGCTGAGAGACAGCTTGAAAAGCTTAAGAATATCGTTCCTATAGAGGATAAAACAACAACCGAAGAGATAACAGAGGAGCCGACAGAGGCACCTACAGAAGCTCCTACGGCATCTCCATCGGATGCAGATACAGAGGATCCTACAGAGGAGCCGACAGAAGACACAGAGGATGATATCCTTAAGGAGCATCCGGACTGGGTAATGTATCCTGACGGAACCTACGGACCTCCTGATGCA
>ONVE01000153.1 GCA_900321215.1 uncultured Eubacterium sp.
GGCAAAATATATGAGTTTGAGGGCCGTATTGACGAAGCGCTTAAAGTATATAATATGATAATAAAAGAAGTGACTGATGAAGATGCCGAGGTGGTAAATGCTGTTTCTGTACTTACCGGAGGCAGGGAATTATATGACATTTAATAAAATTTGTGATATACTGTCCCATTAGGATTATCAGTAACGGAGGATAGAAAATGATCATTGGTATTGATCTGGGAACTACAAACAGTCTGGCTGCATATTATACAGAAGACGGACCTGTAATAATCCCGAACAGATTGGGCGAGAATCTGACCCCTTCTGTTGTAAGTATAGATGAGGACGGAACAGTATATGTTGGAAAGACCGCCAAGGAGCGTATGGCTCTTTATCCGGAAAGCTGTGCCAGTATCTTCAAGAGAGATATGGGCAGTGACAAGAAATATAAGCTTTCGGGAAAAGATTATACTGCCGTGGAGCTTTCTTCATTTGTCCTCAGATCTCTTAAGGAGGATGCAGAGGTGCATCTCGGAGAAGAGGTTACTGAGGCTGTAATAAGTGTTCCGGCATATTTTAATGATGTAAGAAGAAAGGCAACCAAGAAGGCCGGAGAGATGGCAGGACTTAATGTCGAGAGGATCATCAGCGAGCCTACTGCGGCTGCCATAGCATACGGACTTCTGCAGGATGATAAGCCATCAAAGAATCTTGTATTTGATCTTGGCGGAGGTACATTTGATGTATCGATCCTTGACTATTATCATCCGGTTCTTGAGGTTCGTGCGGTTGCGGGAGATAATTATCTCGGAGGAGAAGATTTTACAAATGTTATAGAGAAGATCTTCTTCGAGAAGAACCAGAAGCTTAAGAGAGAGGACCTTAGTCCTAAGGAGCTTGAATATATCCACAGGGAGGCTGAGAAGGCGAAGATTGCACTTTCGGATGAGGACAGCGTTGTGATGAGCTGCCATTTCGGAGAGGATTTATACGAGGCTTCTATCTCTGTCAGCCAGTTTGAGAGAAACTGTGAGGAGCTTTTTGAACGTATCAGAATTCCGGTAAGAAGAGCGTTAAGCGATGCTATGCTCAAGATATCGGATATCAATAAGATAGTGCTTGTCGGCGGTGCGACCAAGCAGGCAAGTGTAAGAAGCTTTGTCAGAAAGATATTCAGAACATTTCCGGATACTTCTATAAATCCTGACGAGGCGGTTGCCCTCGGAGCTGCTATTCAGGGAGCTATCAAGGAGAGAAATAAAGCTATTAAAGAGATCATAATGACAGATGTATGTTCATTTACTCTCGGAACTTCTGTTACAGTCGATCTCGGCGATCATCATCTTGAGGGCGGTCATTACTGTCCGATCCTTGAGAGAAATACTGTCATTCCGGCAAGCCGTACAGAAAGGCTTTATACCGTAAATGACAATCAGGAACGTATCAAGATCGATATACTTCAGGGAGAGAGCAGGATCGCAAAGAACAATCTTCTTCTGGGCGTGCTTGAGATAAGCGTACCTAAGGCAAAGGCCGGAGAAGAGGCGGTTGACGTTACTTATACCTATGATATCAATTCAATTCTTGAGGTTGAGGTTAAGTCGGTTTCAACCGGCAAGAAGGAAAGATGCATCATCAAAGGTCAGTATACGGAAATGACCGATGAAGAGATCGAGGCAAGATTAAAGGAACTGTCATATCTTAAGATCGCTCCGAGAGATCAGGAGGAGAATAAGCTTGTTCTGCTACGCCTTGAGAGACTCTACGAGGAAAGCCTTGGAAATGACAGACAGATTCTTGAGCAGGCTGTAAACAAATTTGAGAAGGCTCTTAATACTCAGGATAAGAGGCTTATCGAGCAGGAGAGAAAGAAGCTTGTCGAATTCATGGATGAATGGGAAGGCTTATGATTTTATTCAGGAAGGTGGTTTTCCATGGCTAAAGGAGGAAGCTGCGATACATGCTGTTATCTTGTTTATGATGACGAGATGGAAGAGTATGTATGCGATGTAAATATGGATGAGGATGATTACGGACACCTTGTACAGAGTCATTTCAAGGAGTGTCCTTACTATAAGGACGGCGACGAGTATAAGGTCGTAAGACATCAGATGTGAGTTTAGACTTTTTGCTGAATTAACATGATTTTTCTTGTTGACTTTGGCTTATTGAAAATGTAAAGGCTTTCATTTATAATTAAGGAGAACAAAATTTTGTTCTCCTTTTTTTCTTATGTTACTTCAAAGAGAAATATTCTGCGGCGTATGCCGTGAAA
>ONVE01000237.1 GCA_900321215.1 uncultured Eubacterium sp.
AACCTGCCTGATGCGGCGAAGACGGCGGGAGTTGATATTAAAGCTGAAAGCAATCTTCCGGCCAGTGATGAGAGAGTGGTACAGAAGCTTGCGCAGTACGTATTTGCAGAGAGGCTTAAGGAATACTACGATAAGTATCAGATCATTTATTCTAAGGATACAGTGCTCGATAAGGAAGGCATGGAGCTTTATGAGAAGGTTCCGCAGGAGCTTGGAGCAGTCAAGCTGTCAGAGGTTTATCCGGTAGGTACTCTGGTTGAAATTCGTACTCTTGAGGGCGATATAGAGCTTATGATAGATGATGAGAAATATCTTATGATAGGTATTGAGGGTGAGATATATCCTATTTCAGCTGAGAAGCTTAGAAGGAGCTATAAGATACTCAGTGATACCTACACCAGAAGCTTTGAATATGAGCCGCGTATCAAGAATATATCGTCAAATGAAGTCAAGATGGTCAGAGGCTACTCAAAGACAGTCATCTCGACGGATAAGAGCAGGATATATGCAAAGCCGCTTGATAAGAGCCTTAAGCTCTTTACAGAGTGGGATGAGGAAAGATATTATCTGGGAGAGCCGGGAGACTATATAGCCTGCCGTAAGGATGATGAACATGATATATACATAATCAGAGGAAACCTTTTCCCGAGGTTATATAAAAAGGCTGAGGAGTAAGAGGATTATCCTATTATTGTAGAATTAAAGAAGATGCTTCAGGTTATAAAAAACCGACCCCTAAGGTTAGACTCGGAATCTAACGATGGAGGTCGGTTTTTTAATCGTAATAATACTTTTTAGTTATCCGTAATACCGTACATTGACTTGATATCATCACTGAGCGTTGTTCCGTTCAAAATGCCCAGACTCTTTTTAATGAGATCCTCTGTGGTATAGCGCTTAAAGCAGCCAATCGTGAAAAGAGAATCATTGTTATATTCATAGCAGTAGAAGATATCTGCTTCATTTGAATATCCAAGAACATTCTGTATATTAGCTATCTCAATCCAGCCATTCATATCGATTATATCTGTCATATAAGAAAAATGAATATAGAGAAGTGAATCAGTATAATCAAATTCATACGTATGATTGTTGGAAACATTGGCATATACCGAGATGTCCGTTCTTCCGATAAATTCTCCTGCAAGACTGTATCTGTATAAAGAACCGTCATTATAGGTCACAAGAATTATATCATCTGAAGAGGTGTGACAAAATGACATTCCTACGGGGCTCCTTCCCGGAGTATTTATCGATGCTGTTACTGTACCTGAGCTGTTAAAAACGTGTATAGCCTTGTCATTGAAAGCAGCAAGCTCATCTTCGGTATAGCCTGATACAAAGTTGTAATTAGCGGTCCAGTCATCAGGAAAATCAATGATCACCGGGGCTTTACCTGAATCAGAGAGAAGATAGCTGCCCTTGTCATCACGATACAGTACTGTTTTTGTCAGCGGCTCATACTCAGGAGATGATGAAGGCTTACCTAAATCTTCAGGTATATCAATGGTCCTGGCTGTGTCAGTTGTTACATCATAGATCAAAATATAAGCTTTATCATCCTTCGAGAGACTGTATGAAGTTATAATACTGTCATTCATAGTCGGATAGATGAAGTATTTCAGATCCTTAGCAATTGCTTTATCCTCATATTTTCCGGTCGGGATATTCAGCGTCCGTAAGAAAATGGTATCGTTGTTTACATAATACATATACACCTTATCATAATCCGAAGAGAGGAAACTGATATCGGTATTCTCAGGGAGAGAGAATGTTATTGAATACAGAAGGTTATTGCTTCGTATATCTATAACATCCAGCTCAGGAACTTCGATACTTGACTGATATATGAGTAATACATCTCCGGCTACATAGGTGGATGTCGGAAGTGCTTTAAGCGGCTGAATACCGCTGGTTTTATTGAAGCTGTCATCAGTAGTATTAAGATCATACTGAATGACATCCTTACCGTTTTTTCTGAGAACGAATATTCCGCTGCAAACGTCTGCACTGCTGACAGATGAGATAAGATTGTATTTCTGAACAAGTGCATTGTTTGAAGTACTTGTACTTGGGTAAATGATTCCTCCGTTAGAGGTTATATACATCGGAAGTCCGTCATTGTTGTTATCATCCACATGAACTATGGTATCGTTTGTGTTGTGGTCATACAGCATTTTTCCGGTCTTTTCATCAAGCGTGACAGCTCTGTTTCCGCAGTAGAAGAGAATTGAGTTTGATGCTTCCAGATTATAAAACCTGCAGCCCTGGGAAATGTCATTTGTAGAAAAATCATAGCTCCAGAGGGGCTCAAATGTATTGACGTCTAAACAACTGATCTTTATATGATCTGTCTTCAAATAGGTTTCATTCAGAAAACTGTACATCTGATAATCATCCTGATATATAGCTGCAAGCAGGTTTCCGTCAGGTGTCCATCCCAGACAGGCAGATGTTTTTCCTATGTTGTCGGTACGTGTTATGCTGTCTGTCTCAGAGTCATATACCATATAGTATCTGTCCGTGAAATCAAGCGTTGAAGCGTAAAAGGCAATCTTTTTCTTATCCGGTGAAAGCTTTGCCGTGTTTAGATAGTAGCTGTTATTATTATCATCGATAAGCTTGGTTTTTATCTCTTGTCCGGTTATTTCGTCTAACCATTTGATGATCATATAATTCTTTATGGAAAAAGCATCCGGATCAGATGCCATACCGATAAGGATTATATTTTTATTATCATAGTCATATATCAGATTATGGACCGAGTGATCCAAATGTAATTCATAGCGTAATGAAAAATCGGAGATATCATAGGCAGCGATCGAATCATAACACCAGAGGATGAAGGAATCATTTGTGAATGAATAACCTGTCCAGTACATGGATTCACTTGTAAGTCTCAGTTCTTCCTGGTGCTTTTTTGTGTCCCATACAACCAGAGTTCCGTATTCATCAAGCGCAGCCAGATGCTTTCCGTCATAGCTGACCTCAAAGCTCTGAATCGTGTTCGGAAGTGAATAATTCCAGATAGGATTCATATCGAAACCAAATGTTGTCTGATAAGCATAGGTTGCTTCGTTGAGAGCTTTGATCGCTTCAGGTGTTACCACACCGCTTTTTCCTTCTGCCGGCATCGATTCCAGAGCGATAAGAAGAGCGGTAGTTCTCAGATCTTCATCCATAAGACGCTTGGATTCATTTGCAAGATAACGCGACTGATTGCGAAGAGCAGTATTGTAGTTTTCCTTGATCTTTTCACGGCTTTCAAGGAGCTCCTGCTGGCTCTGGACGAGCTTCTCGTTGCTTTCGACAAGCGCCTTTCTACTCTCTATGATAGTTTTTCTGCTGTAGAACATATATGCACCGAAGCCGATGGCTACGAGCAGCATAGCCGAGAAGATGATTGACAGCTGCCTTATCTTATACTGTCGGCGCCTGTTCATAAGCTCGGCGTAGGAGCAGCCGAGAAGAGAGGATGCAAGACGCGGCAGCTCTTCCTTCTTAGCTTTCTTAGGCGGCATGCGGTAGTCGCAGGAGAGTGGTTCGATAGGAACTTCGATCTCCTGTTCATTTCCGTAAAAATCCTTTACCGTCTTTTTCTCGGACAGCAGCACCTCCGGAATAGTATCGGTCGGTTCGCCGTCTACAAGAACGGTAAGTATCTGTTTTCTTGTGTGATTTCTTAGAAAGAATTCAATCTCACGCGGTACCCAGAGGGACTCACGCGTGTTTGTTGAACATATAACTATGAGATAGTCGGAATTCTCCAGCGCATTTGATATCTCAGCAGTAAGGTCGCTTGTAAGAGGAAGCTCGTCCTTATCTCTGAAGATACGGTTGATACGCTTTATACCGGTTTTCTGTCTGATCTTACCAGGCACATGAAACTGCTCGAGACCTTTTTCTATGGCCTCAGCCACCCTGATATCAGCTTCAGCGTGTCTGTATGATATGAAAGCATTATAATGATCTGCCATTTTAACCTCCATTTGTAAATGACGATTATCTGCTGATCCTCTGACCTATCCTCTGACCGTAAAGTACAGGAGTTTCATTGCCGAGTCTTGAAGCTTCGAGGATTCCGTCATCAACCCTAAGCTTTCCTTTCTCTACAAGAACTATGATAGTTGAACCTCCGTAGAGAAATGTTCCCTTCTCCGAACCTCGTCTTACAAAGCATTTGCCGTGAGCATGGTTGTCAATCTTGCCGACAAGCATAGCACCGACCTCCATCTGTGTAAGTATTCCGAAGTTTTTAGTCTTGATGCAGGCGTATTCCCTGCAGTTTTCTGAGAAAACAGGACGATTCATAAGTGCGATCGGACGAACTGTGTGAAGTACTCCCGGTATGAATCTGTTTCTGCTCTTTCTGCCGCTTTCTACATAGCAGTAGCGGTGATAATGATTGACACAGAGTCTGTAAACAAGAGCGTAGCCGTCCTTATATCTGTCTGCAAGCCTTTCGTCGCGGAGAAGACTTTTTACGGTGTACTGGCTCTGCTTAACCGGGAATGCAACTCCGTCCTTTAAAGAAACAACAGTAAGCAGACCGTCGCAAGGTGATATCATGTTTTCTTCTGAGGTATCTATCGTTCTGGCGCTGTCCTTCAGCTTTCTGCTGAAGCAGTCATTGAAGCACCTGAAATCCATTGTATCGAATTCTGAGGTGTTGAGATCGTTCTTGGCTATAAAGTCAGAAATGAGAAAATGTGAGAATCTGCTGTCTAAAAACTTTCCTGCACATTTAGAAACAAATCTGCTGCTGAGAGGCTTAAGTATCATTCTCCCGACAGGTGTTGTGTATAAAAATTCAAGTGTATCCATTTTTATATCTCCTAAGTAAAATAAAACATAAGGCAACAACGATGCGATGCGCACCATTTCTCAAACTAATTCTATGATAAAACCGGGTTTATGTAAAGAACTTAAATTCTTCATTTCTTATGAAGATTTGTTAATAAACATAAGCGAAAAAAGTGTGAAAAAACTGACGCGTATAAATGTGTTTTAGTTGCCGAGAGGGGCTGTATGTGATAAAATAAAAGCATCTTTTTATAAGAGTGTTACGTTGATTTTGCAATAGGGGATTGATAATGGCAAAAGGAAAACTAGCGGTGCTTACCGGACAGGCTGATGAGGCCTACCAGAGTGAATTTCTGACCGGATTGGAAAAGCAGGCATTTGAAGAGGGGTATGATGTCTGTGTTTTTTCGATGTATATAAAGTATCAGAATACACTGGAGAGGGAGAAGGGTGATTCTAATATTTTCACCCTGGTTGATTATGCTCTTTTCGATGCGGTCATAGTTATGGCCGATTCGATACAGACTCCGGGACTCTGGAAAAAGATTGAAATTGATATTCATGAGAAATACAGTGGACCGGTTATCATTGTCGATAGTGATTCTAAATATTTCAAGAGCTTTTGGACTGATGGATACAGTCTGATCTATGCGATAATCTCACATCTGATAGAAGTACATAATTATAAGGATATAGCTTTTCTGACAGGTAAAAGCTGGCACAGGCATTCGAAGAGAAGAGTTGAGGCCTATAAGGAGGCTATGAAAGACCACGGACTTCCTGTTTCGGAGGACAGAATCTTTTCGGGAGATTTCTGGTACACCAGTGGTGAGCTGTGTGCAAGCTCTCTTCTTGAGTCAGGCGAGCCTCTTCCTGAGGCTGTAGCGTGTGCAAATGACTGTATGGCTATCGGTCTTGCCAAGGTACTTACTGAGAACGGCGTGAGGATTCCTGAGGACATTGCTGTCACAGGATATGGTTCCTCTCTGGAAGGACAGACATGTCCGAAGCCGCTTACTTCTTCATTTATTCCTGCGGAATACTATGGAAGGTACTCGGTTCAGTGTGTTATGGCATTGCTTAGGGGCGAGGAACTTCCGGAGAAGAAGCCGGAACCTGAGATGTTCATAGGAGAAAGCTGCGGCTGTGAGGGCTGCAAAAAGGATGAGAAGAATCTGAGACCGACATGGGATACCGAGGACTCTGTTGACGGATTTAATTCTATACATAATTTTATTCAGGAGGATATCCTGAAGGAGAACTCTACAAGAGGCTATCTGGATGTTGTATATTCATATATCTTCCAGATCAGAGGCGTTAAGAATTTCCGCTTATGTTTCAATGAGGCGGGCATGCAGACGGGCTTTTCGGACCGTATGCTCTCGGCTATAAATTATGATGTCGAAAATGAAGGAAAGAGCAGTATAAGTATCAAGGATTACCATGACAGGAAGTCTCTTTTCCAGAGTATAGTGGATGAATTTGATACTCCAAGGGCATTTTTCTTCACACCGATATATTTTGAAGATGTAACCTACGGATTTGCAATGATAAGCTACGGAACCGAAGCAAGATCCTATGATGAGAATTACAGGGAATGGATAAATGCGGTTTCCCGCGGCTATGAGATAATTAAAAGAAATGAAGAGCTGGTAAACCTCAGAAGTAAGATCTCGGCAGCGAGAAAGACTGAGAATAAGAAGACCATGGAGGATCTCGACGAGAGTGAGAAGAGGCTGGCCGCCAAGGTTGATAAGCTGCTTAACCAGAATCTTTTCAAATACTTCTTCCAGCCTATAGTAAGCGCAAGATCAGGCGAGATTTATTCCTATGAAGCGCTGATGCGTTCGGAGATGACAGACGTTAATCCGTTCGTTATCCTGAAGTATTCAGAGATGATGGGGCGTCTTGATGATGTCGAGAGAGATACATTTAACAATATTCTTTCGATCATGGAAGAGAATATTGATATCATCGGGAACAAGAAGATATTTATCAATAGTATCCCGAGCGTTATCTTAGAGGAAAATGAGAGAAATGATATCCTGAAACGACTTAACAGCTTCCACGATAATGTTGTTGTGGAGATCACAGAGTCTGCCGAAATGGACGAGGGATATTTTGATGAATTTAAGGCAGGTATGAAGAAGAATGAGATATTCCTTGCCCTTGACGATTACGGAACGGGCTACTCAAATATCAGTAATCTTCTCAGATACATGCCGAAGTATGTTAAGATAGACAGATCGCTCATCACTGATATCCAGAAGGATCTGAACAAGCAGTATTTTGTTCGAGAGATCATAGATTTCTGTCATGAAAGTGATATCCTTGCTCTGGCAGAGGGTGTTGAAAACTATCTTGAGATGGAGATGGTCATAAAGCTTGGCGTTGATCTTATTCAGGGCTTTTACACGGCTAAGCCGAGTCCGGAGATCATTGATTCGATAGATCAGATGGTCATTAATGAGATACTTAAGGTCAATGCCGATATGGATATGAGGAAGGGCAACAATACCTATACCTCCGGAAGAGCAAGCTGGCTCAGCCTGAATGCGCTCGGTAAGGAAGGCTATAACAGGATAGTTGCTGTTGACAGTAATGTTACATACAGAGACTTTACACTTGCCGGAACTCCGGGACATCAGGTGGAAATGGTGCTGGAGGTGCATGATGGCTTCTTTGGAAATATCACACTGGAGAATGCTTCAATATTCAGCGCAAAGAATTCACCGTGTATTGTTCTGGGAGAAAATGTTGACCTTACGATAGTGCTTAAGGGCGATAATCTCTTCAAGAACGGAGGAATCCTGGTTCCTGAATCATCCAAGCTTACCATTAAGGGAGACGGTGATCTTCGTATCTATCTGTCGACCGGAAAGTATTTCGGAATAGGCAACCAGGTGGATAAGAAGTGCGGAGAGATGGTATTCCATCAGGACGGCGAGATCGTTATAAATGCAAGCGGTCGTATCGGTGTTGGTATCGGAGCCGGTATGGGCGGAGATATCAGTGTTGAAAGAGGAAAATATAATATCAACCTGGCAGGCGAGAAGGGTGTCGGTATCGGAGCCATCGAAGGTGATGTGAAAATGCATATCGATTCCTGTGATCTTAAGATTGATGTAAATACCCACATGGGAGTCTGCATAGGCTCGATCGAGTCGGATGCTGATCTTTCGTTTAAGTATTCATCAATCATAATGCAGGGAAATGGAGAAAAATTCACCGCATGCGGAACGATTGACGGAAAGACCGGCAAGATA
>ONVE01000017.1 GCA_900321215.1 uncultured Eubacterium sp.
TGGAAATTCATATCGACCGTGATATTTCCTTATCATATCGGGATAAACTAATCACGGTATGCGTTGATAATTCTAAAATCGAATTATGTGATTTGGTATTGCGAACAAGGCGAGGCGGCGACCGCTTTACATATGTTAAACGCGGAGTCACCAAGCCGTTGAGAAAAGTGTTTAATGAGCTGAGGATCCCCGATGAGCGAAGGGACAGCCTGCTTATTCTCTGCCAAGGCTCCACAGTGCTTTGGTGCGAGGACGTCGGCTTCTCGGCACAGGGTCAGGATTTAATAGATTTATCCGCATTAACACTTAACATAGTAAACAAAGTGGGGTAGTTGTGCATAAGGACGTAGAAAGCGTTTTGATTTCACAGGAAAAACTTGAAAATATTGTGAAGTCGCTTGCAAAACAGATCGAAAAAGATTATAATGGCAGGGAGTTCATTATGGTCGGTCTGCTCAAGGGCAGCGTCGTCTTTATGGCGGAGCTGATGAAAAGGATAGATCTCGACTTCGAGATCGACTTTATGGTCGTCTCCAGCTATGGCAGCGGAACCGAGAGCTCCGGCGAAGTAAAGATCATTAAGGATCTGTCTGTTTCTCCCGCCGGCAGGGACATCCTCATAGTGGAGGATGTCGTCGACTCCGGCAGAACGCTGAGCTTTATAATCGAGCGGCTCAAAAATGCGGGAGCCGCCTCCGTAAAGGTCTGCACGCTCTGCGACAAGCCCTCACGCCGCAAGTTCCCGTTTGTTCCGGATTACTGCGGCGCCGAAGTTCCCGATGAATTCATCATTGGTTACGGACTTGACTACAACGAAAAATACCGCAATCTGCCTTACATAGGCGTTTTGAAGCGTTCCGTATATTCGTAAACGCGATTTTCATTCACCAAAGGAGTGATACCCAATGGAAAATAAGAAAAAGGTGCGCAATTTATTGCTTATTCTCGGTATTCCGATTCTTTTGATCATCGTTTCGGCAATCTTTTTGAGCACCCGCCACAGCGACCCGCCCAAGACCTCGACGCTCGTGCAGTATTTTGCAGACGAGAAGGTTGACAGTTTTTCGATCAACTACGGCTCGGGCGAGGTGAAGATCAACCTTAAAGACGGTGAGAAGGCGATCTATGACAACAAAGTCATAAGCTCCGACAAAAAGGCGATAGACTCCGCAAGCAGCACCAAGGACGGACAGGTGACAATAAAGGGTCAGCTTGCCGACATCCAGCGTTTTCTCGACGACATAGAAGAATATGAGAAGGCGGCGGCTAAGAAGGGAGAACCCATCACCTACAATCTTATCCGCGCAACGGATAACTCGCTGCTCTTTGATTTGATCCCCACGATAATCGTCGTCATCATCTTCATCGTCGCGTGGATATTCTTTATGCGCCGTATGGGAGGCGGAGGCCTCGGCGGAAGAGAGATGAGCTTCGGCAAGGCGAAGATCAAGAATACAAACGACGAGAAGCGCAAGACCACCTTTGACGACGTCGCGGGCGCCGATGAGGAAAAGGAAGAGCTTCAGGAGGTCGTTGAGTTCCTCAAGAACCCCGACAAGTTCAATAAGCTCGGTGCGAGAATTCCCAAGGGCGTACTGCTCGTGGGACCTCCCGGTACCGGTAAGACCCTGCTCGCGAGAGCCGTCGCGGGTGAAGCAGGCGTTCCCTTCTTTTCCATTTCAGGCTCCGATTTTGTAGAAATGTTTGTCGGCGTTGGTGCTAGCCGTGTAAGAGATCTTTTTGAAGATGCCAAGAGAAATGCACCTTGTATGGTATTTATCGACGAGATAGATGCTGTTGCGAGAAGAAGAGGAACAGGACTCGGCGGCGGTCATGATGAACGTGAGCAGACACTTAACCAGCTTCTCGTTGAAATGGATGGCTTCGGAACCAATCAGGGTATCATAGTCCTTGCGGCAACAAACCGTGTAGATATACTTGATCCTGCTATCATGCGTCCGGGACGTTTTGACAGAAAGGTTATGGTAGCAAGACCTGATGTCAAGGGACGTGAAGAGATCCTGAAGGTTCATGTAAGAAATAAGCATCTTGCTGAGGACGTGGATATTCATGAGGTTGCGAGAACAACAGTAGGATTTACCGGAGCTGATCTGGAGAATCTTATGAATGAGGCTGCGATCCGTGCAACCAGACAGAACAGAGCATTTATCGTCAAAGAGGATATAGATAAGTCATTTATCAAGGTTGGAATAGGTACGGAGAAAAAATCCCGTGTTATTCCTGAGGAGGAGAAGAAGATCACTGCCTACCATGAGGCCGGACATGCGATACTTTTCCACGAGCTTTCAGATGTCGGACCGGTTCATATGATATCGATCATCCCGACAGGACCGGGTGCGGCGGGCTATACGATGCCTCTTCCTGAACACGACAATATCCACCTGACGAGAAAGAAGATGCTTCAGACCATAATGGTTGATTTCGGCGGAAGGATCGCCGAGGAGCTTATCTTTGACGATATTACTACAGGTGCTTCGCAGGATATCAAGGAAGCAACAAAGACAGCCAGAGATATGGTCATCAAGTATGGTTTCTCCGAAAAGGTTGGCCCTATCAATTATGAGACAAATGAAGATGATGAGGTATTCCTTGGCAAGGACCTCGGCCATGCAAGAAATTTTGGCGAGGAAGTAGCAGGACTTATTGATTCCGAGGTTAAGAGGATAATCGACGAGTGCTATACGGCTGCAAAGGCTATCATCATTGATAAAATGGATATTCTTCACAGATGCTCAGAGCTCCTGCTTGAGAAGGAAAAGATAACAGGACAGGAATTTGATGCACTGTTCGAAAGCTAGAAAATTTATATACTAGTATTAATACTCCCTGCATTCATTAGAAAAATGAAGGTGGGGAGTATTTTTATACTTGACAAAACGAACGAACGGTCGTAAAATCACGAACAAAGAGTAAGCAACACGGCGGAAGATGAACAAAGAGTAGAAAACGACAGAAGTGTCGAAAAAGACATTTCATACATTATTTCATATACATATTTTTAAGAACAGATACATAGAAATGAAAGGATAAAGCATGACGAAGAAAGAAGATATAGTATATGCAGCACTTGAACTTGCTGCAGAATACGGACTGAAGGCGATTTCGATGTCGCAGATCGCAGGAAAGGTTGGACTTACCAAATCCTCATTGTATAGCCATTTTAAGTCCAAGGAAGAGCTTATAAATGAAATGTATTCACTGCTTAGAAATAAAGCGAGAAACAGCTCGGACGTTCCGGCTGATTATGCAATGCTTTTTAATGGCAGAGGACTTGAGGAAATACTGCTGATATGCACATCAGCATACGCCGGTTTTCTGGGGGATAAGGATATGATGGCATTTTTCAAGGTGCTGTATGCCGAAAGGAGTACTTCAGCGGCAGCGGCCCAGATAATGCTTGAGGAAACAGAGCGGATGATCGGATCGGTCAGGAACCTTTTTTATGCACTTGTGGTGCACGGAAAGATGAAGAAGGATAATGTAGACACGGCTGCGCTGGGATATGCAATGGCTATACATTCTTTGATCGACAGAGAGATGGACAGGATAACAGCCGGGGAGGGTAAAGCTATAGATGCTCCAGATAAAATGGGTATCCCTGAGGATATCTGCAGATATATCAAATGGTTTAGTGAACAAATGGAGGTAGAAAATGAATAAGAAACTTATAAACTGGCTGGGTCTGACCGGTGTGATATCATTTATCAGCTATGCGGCAGCGGTTATTTTCTCGCCTTTAGCGTTTCCGGAGTATGACTGGATGTCACAGGCGGTAAGTGATCTGTCTGCCGAGACTGCACCATCGAGGCAGCTGTGGTCGCAGCTTTCGGCATTTTATAATGTATGCAACACAGTCGCTGTAACTCTCGTGATAGTTTATATCTCAGAGCATAAAACCGGTTCGAAGCTTTTCAGAGTCGGAGTATATCTTTTTGCAGTGATGAACTGGATTTCATCCATCGGTTATAAAATGTTTCCGCTTTCGGACAGCGGAAAGGAGATCACAACATTTCAGGAGAAAATGCATATAGTTGTAACTGCAGCAGTTGTAATGCTTTCTATCGTTTCTCTTGTGATACTCATCATTTCTGGATTTAAAAAGAATGGGATTAAGATTGTCGGAATTTGCGCAGCAATCGCCCTTACCATGATGTTTGTAGGTGCGATCGGCATGAAGGCAGTGCCGCCTGAATATTTCGGAATCGTTGAAAGGTTCAGCGTATTCGCCGCCGTAGGCTTCAATGCATTTCTGGGCATCCTGTTGTTTAATGACTTTAATGTTGGCAAAAACAGCCCAAAAGCATTTTTCTAAAATTTTTCTATATTTTTTTAAAGCATTTTAAAGCTGTTTTTTTGTGCATATTTTTTATTTCTAATAATCGCATTTGACATTGTGCACAAAAAATCGACCGGTTTTAAGGGCTAAAAACCCTTCATTTGTAATAATGCACAAAAAAATTTTAAAAAAATCGGCTTTTTTGTGAACACTTTTATCACGTTTTGAATATAATAACACTTGTAACCCCCCAATACATTATATAGTTTTTTGCTACACCCCATAAGTAACAAAATACCTTCTCCAA
>ONVE01000155.1 GCA_900321215.1 uncultured Eubacterium sp.
ATGAGTTCCTTATGGCTAAAGCCAAGGGGGCTACTTCAGTAAAATGGTTCTGTATAGATGATCCTGCTAATCCGGTAGAGGTTCCTGCTAGTGATTATTCATTTAATTCGGAAACAGGCAACTCGTCACTGGATGTATATAACGTTAAATCGGAGCATAAATATTTTGCAAGATTCATAAACACATCAGGTTATGTAGATACTGATCCTGCGTATGTATGCTATGACATTAATTTCGGAAGCTCAGTAACTTCTGAGGATCCATTTCTTAAGAGACCGGATTATGTGACAGGAATCGAAGGCGGAAGCGTATGCATCAATAACCCTTGTACAGCAGATTATCCGGATAGCTGTCCGCATCTTGAGTATGATAGATGGTTTTATTACAGTGACAGTATAGATAATGCTACACGGATTCCAATTGGAAGCATAGACAATCCTGTCAGCAAATTCTATGTAGAAGGAAACCGCCTTTATATCAGAAATCTGACTCCAGATGATAGCGGATATTATTATAGGGAGGTTAAGGCAGCTCATTCATATGAGCATGCCAGCTCGCCGATTTATCTGAATGTCAATGAATCCGGAGTTGCTGATATTGACGGTGTTGTTGTAAAAGGCTTTGATAAGCTTTATAAGGGACAGGATGCTGAGGAGGCATCAGGAAAGCTTAAATTCTTTGACAGCCGCTTTATTGTGAATGACATTAAGTGGCAGCAGAGTAATACATACTCTGATTCGGAGTCTTCACTTACAGCTCTTTCAGAGAATCCTACAGTATTTATAAAGCTTGAAGCAAGAACAGGCTACAGATTCTATAATTCTGAAGGTAACTTAAGACTTGAAACCAATTCAGGTGCTTATAGTTCGTATATCTGCAATGTGGATGGAACAGCTCTTGGCAGTGAACCTGCTGATGAGATAATGATAGTTGTAAGCTACAATGGCAGCGGAGATTACTCAAATTACCTTCTTCCTGTTCAGGATAAAGTGATTCCTGAGAAATATGATTATACATATTACATCACTCAGGAGGTTGATGAGAACCTGAATTACAGTGTTGAGTGTCCGGAGGAGCATAAGGAGCTTCATAACAGAGCAACCTTCTCTATCGAAGAAGGAGAGCTTCCTAAGGGACTTACGCTTGATGAGGATGGACGTATTCATGGTACTGTAACAGAAGAGGCACCATATAATGACGTACTGATGCCTGTTATTAAGGCAACAGCTAACGGAAGCGGAGATGTAACAACCTTTAAGCTTTCATTTAATGTTATTGAAAAAACTGTTGATGATGCAGATCTTGAAGCAGCTGAAGTTCATTCACATAATTTCTGTGACTGGTATGATATAAGTGAATACTCACACGAAAGAATATGCGACGGCTGTGATGGTGATCTGGAAGGCGGAACAGAGATCGATCCTCACCGCTATGGAGAGGCTGAGCTGATTGGCCGTTCTGTGGACGGTCAGAGCCTGATGATCAAAAAGATATGTATTGACTGCGGATTTGAGAAGATTGAAAATATCGCAATCGAAGAGGATGACGAGCTGTTCATTACGGTCAATCCGGTAGTAATCCGTCTGTACAAAAATGAAACTGCTGTAATTCAGGCATTTGCGAATGTTGATGATACTCTTGCTGCAACTCTTTCATATTATTGGGAGTACAGCCTTGATGACGGAAAGACATGGAAGGAATGTACTGAAGAGGGCGCAAAAACATCTAAGATTACTGTTAAAGCAGGTAATAATTCAAGTGTTATCTACCGCTGCACAGCTTCAAATGAAACACTTGGAACTGCTACATCAGAATTGGTAGACTTTGCTGTTATAGATAAGCCTGTCATTAAGACAGAGCCTTCAGCTGTAAATGTCATCCGTGGAAGCAAGGGTAAATTTACAGTAGAGGCAGAAGGATTAAATCTCAGCTATCAGTGGATGTACAGTAAGGATAACGGAAAGACCTGGAAGAACAGTGGTTCTACAGGAAGCAAGACTGCAACACTTACAATAATCGGTACAGAAAACTTAAGCGGAAGACTTTATAAGTGCCGTGTAAAGAATAAGTCAGGTTATACTGATACAAAGGCAGTAAAGTTTACAACAAGAGCTGTAGTATCTGAAAATCCTGATGATCAGAATGTTACTATCGGATCTACTGCAACATTTTCAATCAAATCAAGATCAAGTGTTGCTACGTATCAGTGGGAGGTTAGTAAGGATGAAGGTCAGACCTGGAGTAAGAGCGGATCTACCGGAAACAAAACTACTACACTTACCATAGATGGTGTTAAGGCAAGCTACGACGGATGGCTTTACCGCTGTCACGTAACTAACGGAACCTGGGAAGAGTATTCTGACAATGTAATACTTACCATTGATTCAAATATAACATCCCAGCCTAAGAACCAGACTGTTTACTACGGCGATGATGCAAAGTTTACGGTAAAGGTTACCGGCGTAAATCTTGAGTATCAGTGGCAGGTAAGTGCAAATGGTACAAGCTGGTCAAACAGCTCTGCAACAGGCGCAAATACACCGACACTTACAGTTGTTGGAAAGGCAAGCCTTAACAAGAGAATGTTCCGCTGCAGGATCACAAACGGTTCTACTGTTAAGTATACAAATTATGCAATACTTACTACCAAGGCAAATATTATCTCAGAGCCTGGAAACACAACCGTTAAGGCCGGCAAGAAGGCTACATTTTCACTTGAAGCAGGCGGAACAAAGCTGAGCTATCAGTGGGAGTTCTCAACCGATGGCGGAAAGACCTGGAAGAACAGCGGCGTAAACGGAAATAAGACCGATACGATCAGCTTTGTCACTCAGGCAAAGTACAACGGATATTTCTACCGCTGCAAGATCATTAACGGATCTGAAAGCTGTTATTCAAAGGCTGTAAAGCTGAATGTAAAATAATCGGCGAATGAACGGTAAAGTTGATAATTCCATCTGGAATCTTATCAGCTAATGATAAACTAAAGATTGACAAGGCCAGGTATTTCAGCTATAATTTTTGACTGGAAACTTGGCCTTTTTTAATGAATACATGGTGAAGAGAGGTCAGACAAAGCTGGTGTTTTATAAGACATACAACTATTAGTTATATGGAACATGTATTCATCATTTAAGGCAAAAAATATATTAAGAAAGAGGTACTTAAAATGGCAGCAATCGATTTAACAAAGTATGGCATCACAGGAACAACAGAAGTTGTTTACAATCCTTCTTATGAATTATTATTCGAGGAAGAGACAAAGGAAGGTCTCGAGGGATATGAAGTTGGCCAGAACACAGAGCTTGACACAATCAACGTTATGACAGGTGTATTTACAGGACGTTCACCTAAAGATAAGTATATCGTTATGGATGAGAACTCTAAGGACACTGTATGGTGGACAACAGAAGGGTATAAGAATGATAACCATCCAATGACAGAATCTACATGGGCAGCAGTAAAGGAGCTTGCTAAGAAGGAGCTTTCTAACAAGAGACTTTTCGTTGTTGATGCATTCTGTGGTGCTAACGCTGATACAAGAATGGCAGTTAGATTCATCGTTGAAGTTGCTTGGCAGGCACATTTCGTAAAGAACATGTTCATCGTTACTACAGATGAAGAGCTTGCTAACTTCGAGCCAGATTTCGTAGTATACAACGCTTCAAAGGCTAAGGTTGAGAACTTCGCTGAGCTTGGTCTTAACTCTGAGACATGCGTAGCATTCAACATCACAAGCCGTGAGCAGGTTATCATCAATACATGGTACGGCGGAGAGATGAAGAAGGGTATGTTCTCTATGATGAACTA
>ONVE01000251.1 GCA_900321215.1 uncultured Eubacterium sp.
CTGATGCCGAGTCCGCCGAAATTATCAACCGGCTTTGCAATGATATAATCATGTCTTTCAACAAACGCCTTGAATTCATCAACTGAGATCTTTCTGAGATCGGCAAATTCACGTCCGACAAAGTCCTTGTAAGTCTCAAGTAAGAGAAGCTTGTCCTTGAGGATGACATTTTTATCCTTTCGGTTCTGCTCTCTGGTAAGTGCTATATTATGATTGATCGTCATAAATGTTTTACGAAGGCGTGCTTTCTTACCTGCAAAATGGTATCCGCGGTATTCCTGATAACCGATACCGTATCTTAAGATACAGAAGCCCATATCGAAGAAGATGAAGAGAGTAGGAAATCTTTTCTTCTCAGCATGGATGTCCTTGGCAAATTTCCACATTTTTGACAGGCTGCCGCTCATTATTCTGGCTTTAAGAACTGTAAATCTGTTGCATTTACTCATATTTATTCACCGCTTTTCTATAATAATGATATTTTTTACTTATGTTTGTAAAAAAAGTTCCGGAAAGCGAACCCTCCGGAACTTTCGCAAACTGCAAAAATCTTAACATAATAATGTATAAATGTCTATAGCCTCAATGTGTTATCTTTCCATCTTCCAGATTTCAGAACTGTAAGGCTGAAGGAGTGAACCGCCGCCGAAGTCATGCTTTGTTCCGGTGATCAGTTCATCGGCCATTCCGCAGCCTGCATCGAAATGAGCTGTAAATGGCTGATCGGATGCATTTATCGCTACAAGTATCCTTTCATCCTCGAAGCGTCTCTCGAAGATGCACTGATGATTTGTAAGAAGCACTGATCTGAAGCTTCCGTAATTAAGTGCTTTGCTGTTCTTTTTGATATCGGCAAGGCGGGAGATATGCTCTGTAAGGTCGTTCCATTCAGGCTTATCGAACGAAACTCTGAGGGCAGGATCGCCTTCTTCCTTTCTCGCCTTTGTTCCCCATTCACTTCCGTAGTATACGCATGGAATACCCGGCATGCCAAAGGCAAGGGTATAGATGAGCGGAAGATGAGCAGGATTATTTAAAATGCTTGCGATTCTTGTTACATCATGATTATCTACAAATGAAAGGAAATGCTTTCCTCTGTACCAGCTCCAGTTCTCCGGACCAAACTGCTGTATAAGAGTATTGATTATCTCAAACATATTCATGCAGTTAAAGCTTGAATAAAGACCCTTATAGCAGGCGTAATTGGTTGCACTGTGGAGCATTCCGTCATTTACGAACTGGTTATAATCACCGTGAAGAAGCTCACCGAGAAGTAAGAAATCATTTCCTATAGCGTTAGCCTTCTCACGAAGTCTGTGAGTGAAATCCCTGTCGAGGCAGTAGGCAACATCGAGCCTGAGGCCGTCTATATGGAAGTTCTCTATCCAGAAATCGATCGCTTCGAAAATGTGCTGGATAACAGCTTCATTTCTGAGGTTAAGCTTTACAAGGTCATAATTACCTTCCCAGCCTTCGTACCAGAAACCGTCGTTGTAATTGGAATTACCATCGAAGGATATATGGAACCAGTCCTTGTAAGGAGAATCCCAACGCTTCTCCTGTACGTCCCTGAAGGCCCAGAATCCACGACCAACGTGATTGAATACACCGTCGAGAACGACCTTTATACCTTCCTTGTGGAGGTCGTCGCAAAGCTTTGCGAAGTCTTCGTTGGTGCCGAGTCTTGTGTCTATCTTCTTATAGTCCCTTGTGTTGTATCCGTGAGTGTCGGATTCGAAAACCGGCGAGAAGTAGATGGCATTTATGCCAAGCTTCTTCATGTGAGGGATCCAGTCGCGGACCTTTTCGATACGGTGGGTCAGGACGCCGTCATTTTCAAATGGTGCGCCGCAGAACCCGAGAGGATAGATCTGATAAAATACACTTTCTTCATACCACATAGTTTCATCTCTCCTGTCTTTTTATTTTTGCAGACGATCAATGTATAAAAGTAATAGCTGAAATACAGGAAAATCTACGCTCTGATTATACTATTTTTTCGCCTATATTGCAAAAAATATCAAAATATTAAGCAATTATTAAGCTATAGTGAAATATTAATGAATTTGCCCAAAATCATTGAAAAAAGGTCGATTTTATGGTATAAAGAAATTGGATAATTAGACAAAAGAAAAGGAGGTTGGATATGATGACTTTTTTTTCCGGGAAGAAAAAAAGTATTCTTTTGTTTTGTCTGTCTATAATGCTTATTTGTAATTACTGTATTCCTTCAACCGTGTGGGCTGACTCGTATACCGTAAGAGACGGCAACGGTCAGGTAGCCATAAGTGAGGGTACTGTTCTTCATGCGGGCGATACGCTCAGCTTTGAGGAATATGTCGATGAGGTAACTCAGAAGTCAGAGTACGGATATAGTATCAATTATATTCTCCCTGACGGAACTGTTCTCTCAGACGAGGCTTATGCTTCTATGGGTGAGGGCTATACTGTAGATGTAAGATCATATGATGGAGAATATAAGGAACGCTTCGAAGGCTGGCGGGTAGTCAGTGCAGACAAGGAAATGACTGCTGATGACGGTGTATTCTTATTTGTAATATATGTGAAACCTGTCATAGTGTTTAACATTTCCTATGAGATGAACGGCGGAAGCAATTCCGAAAGCAATCCGGCAACATATACTTACGGTTCCGGAGTTTCAGGATTTGCGCCGGCAGAGAAGGATGGATGCAGATTTACCGGATGGTACCGTGATCCGGAGCTTAGCGAGGAGATAACCTCTGTAGCAGAGACCGAGGGCGGAGACATTACCATTTATGCAGGTTTTGAAGCTGCTTCATATGAAATAAGTTATGAGCTTTATGGTGGAGACAATTCAGAAGACAATCCTTCAGGATACACTTATGGTACGGTTATCGATAGCCTTAAGGATGCAGTTAAGGAAGGATATACTTTTGAAGGATGGTTCCTTGATCCGGAATTCGAAACAGGCTTTACAGGTATTACCGCTGAAACCTTCGGTGATATAACCTTATATGCTAAGTTTACGAAGGAAACAGACGGGGATGAAGATGAGGATCCTGCAGATCAGGATGCTCAGGATGGCGAAGAAGGTGACAACGGAGATGATCCGCAGGATTCTGATTCGCCGGAGGACAGAGACGGTCAGGATGATGCTTCAGATCAGGATGACTCTGAGGACGGACAGAAGGGGTCAGATGATCAGGAGGGAACCGGTACAGATGACGGGACTGATCAGGGTGAAGATGGTTTAAATGATGACGATCAGGAGATTACTGATCCGGAACATCCATCTCAGGTTGATGAGGGTGATTCAAGTGGATCGGGTGCTTCGATCGGCAGCGGAGATGGCGATATAGTATCATCAGATGATACGGAGCCGGAATATGGAAATACCGGAGACACTGGCCGGAATGATACAGTGGAAGATGGCGGAGAGAGCGGACTGATAGATACAGCGACTGCTCAGGATGCTTCACCGGAAGCTGTTGTACCCGGACATGGCGACAGAGGGGACGATAAGCCGTTTGATTACAAAAAGGCTGAAGCTTCAACCGGAGATAATACACCGCTTAAGCTGTGTATCGCACTGTTGGGTGTGAGTGCTCTTATGATCGTATTCCTTCTTATAAAGAAGAAGAGTAAGGATGATCCCGAAGACAAAGAAGAACAGAAGAAATAAGAGGAAGATTTTGGATTAATGATCCTGTGATAAGCCTGGGGGCCGGACATCATCAGCCGGCCCCTTATATATGCGCGGTTCTACGAGCGGTGCACAGACAGGACGGAATTGGCTGTTGGGAGCTTGCTCACAAGCAGCCAAATTACGGACTGGATGTA
>ONVE01000123.1 GCA_900321215.1 uncultured Eubacterium sp.
CCTTTCGACGGACTTATCATTCCCGGCGGTGAAAGCACCGTTCAGGGAAAGCTTCTCAGAGAGCTTGATCTGTACGAGCCGCTTAAGAAACTGATCAAGAACGGTCTTCCGGTATTCGGAACCTGTGCCGGACTTCTTCTGCTGGCTGAGAAAATCGATAATGATACGCGTTCACATTTCGGAACGATGGAGATCACAGCCCAGAGAAATGCATACGGCAGACAGCTCGGAAGCTTCTTCACAGAAGCAGAATTTGAAGGAGTCGGCAAGGTGCCTATGACCTTCATCAGAGCTCCTTTCATCAAAGAGGTACACGGCAGTGCCTATCCTCTTGCAACAGTTGACGGTCATATCGTGGCCGCCCGCCAGGGTAAACAGCTGGTAACAGCCTTCCACCCTGAATTAAATGATTCTCTCGAGATTCACAGATACTTCTGCAGGATGATCGAAGAATCAACATTAAATCAGCAAGCATCCTAATTTTGTGGAACCTAAAAAACTCATGGTGCAGATATTTTAGCCGGTATCTGTCCCATGAGTTTTTGCCTTTATAATATAACAACATTTTTGCCGTTCTTCTTACCGATATACAGCTTGTTATCCGCTGTCTGGATCCATTTGTCTACGGAGCCCTCCTGCTTCTCTGCAATACCGATAGTCACCGAAACGTCAATCTTCTTATTCTCAAATTCAAAATCCGTATCAACTACGGCTTTTCTCAGCCTTTCCATCATATCCGGAGCGTCCACGCTGCCTTCGATCAGCAGAAGGAACTCTTCACCGCCCCACCTTGAGATGGTACATCCGCTGCATTTCTCCTTCATCAGCTTTGACATTTTCTGAAGGACGTAATCGCCGGCATTATGACCATAGATATCATTTACCTTCTTAAAATCATCTATATCGATCATTACAACCGTTCCGGGATCATTCATCGTCATAGCCTTGTTCAGCTTTTCAACCATAAAATGGCGGTTATAAAGGCCTGTAAGTCTGTCGACGTAACTCATTTCCTTCAGCTTCTCTTCTGATTCGATGGTGGTCTTTATCAGCGTTTTTGTATAAAAGATCAGGAACCAGAACACGATGACCGAGTTGCTTATCCAGAATACCGCCGCTGATGTCTTGCTGCCCTCATACACCGGTCCGTTCAAAGACACATAAACTGTAGAGCCCAGATAGCAGATTATGATAATTAAACTGGTAAAGCCCGAGGCAACCTTCTTCGTACCGATCTTATATGCGATATAGTTAGAATAATAAATAATAAGTATCATCGAGAGGCTGTACAGATGGAAACCGTATTGATAACCAAGACAGGCCGTGGCAATACTCATATAAAGAGTTATCCAGAAATACACAAGATTTACATAGAAATACAGCAGCTTTTTGGCGATCAGAACATAGCCGATGATATATACAAATATCGTAGGAATGCTGAAATACACAAGAAACTCTGCTTTGCACATATAGAAGAAAAACATGAGTCCCAGAACCATACCAAGGATAGATGTATTGACCATATTTGTGAATTTAACTACATTCTTCTCATCCATATTCCAATCCCCCGATTACATTACAATCGACGCCTGATCCTGTACTCAAGATTTTTTATCAAAGAAAAACCGAGTATTTGAAACATAAAACACAAAAGATTAGCATTTCAGGTTGTTTCAGGATTGCACGATACCCCGTATGTCATGGTGTGTAAAATTGCTTTTACACACCATGATTATACCATAAAATGATGAATTAGAAAACGGATAAATATATTTTATTGCTTTATTCTATTTTTGAATTATAGTGTTATATTTTGCAGAAATCTCTTTACAGCGGGAGATCCTTCTTCCTGAAAATCGTGCTTCCGATAGCGAAAGCTACAGCTGCAATGATAAGCGGAGCTATGCATTTTGCCATCCAGTCATTACTTGAATGAAGCACTGAATTGTAATCATAGAATGAGCAGATAGTAAGATATTTAAACTTATCAAGTCCCTTTACTCCAAGTGAACCGAACATTGCAAGCATATTTGCAAGTATTGTTACTCCTACAAAGCTGCCGCTGAGTCCGAGTGAATTTTTGGAGCTGTTGAAGATTCCTGAGAACATGAAGCATACAGCCGCCATTGCAAGGTTAACTACAAGTGCTGAAAGGTTGATCTTAAGTATCATTTCTGTTGTAAGGTCTCCGGCTATCGGAAGCATCGGATTTCCGAGCGCTGTTGCCAGAGTGAGCGGCTTAACTGTATTTACAATGATGTGAACAACTGTCTGTATTACGAACATTGCTGTCACTGATGATGCAAGGTATGTAAACTGTGTGAAGGTTACTGCATTTCTTTTAGTCGGCGTTGACAGTACGTAAGCCATCGAGCCTCTGTCCACCTGACTTGCAAGCAGCTTATTTGCTGTGATCAGTACATAGATACCCGGAAGTATCGTTGTCATCATTCCATAAAATATTGTGAAGAGAAGCGGCTGAGTCATATCAAGCGCCGCGAACTGTAAGCAGAGTACTGACATTACTGCTGTAAGTGCACCCCAGAGCACACTGTTGGATTTAACTGACTGTTTAAAAAGTGGTAAACTGAACATTATGCTATCCCTCCTTGTTCGATAACGATCTTATAGTACATTTCAAGTGAATACGGCACGTACCGTACATAACGCATTTCATATCCTGAAAGTCTCTGCACGAGCTCATTCATCTCGTTCGCCGGCACAGTGACCGTAAGATGCTTGTATTTATCATTTGCTCCCTGCACAGCAAGGCTTGTGTGCTCCTTGAAGGCTTTATATTCATCCTCTCTGGCAAATCCGATCCTGTAGAGCTTCGGCAGATCATCCGTATGCATCTCTCTCGAGATCGTATCTATCATCTTTCCGTTATGGATAAATGTTACCTTATCACAGGTATCCTCAAGCTCTTTAAAGATATGGCTCGACATGAAGACTGTTGCGCCTCTATCCTTCTGTTCAAGTATCAGCTCGATAAGAGCATCTCTCATAACCGGATCAAGTCCTGTAGATGGTTCATCCAGAAGAAGTATGTCCGGCTTTGCCATAAATGCTGCTACCAGCGCCATTTTCTGCTTCATGCCCTTACTCATTCTCTTGAGCGGTGCTGAGGTATCTATCTTAAAACGGTCGATCAGCTCTTCCGTGTAAGTCATATCCTTTACTCCGAGGTACTGAGCCTGCAGCTTCAGAAAGCTTGTTCCGCTGCCCACATCAGGGAAATCAATCTCTCCCGGAACATAGCCTGTGACCTTCATGATCTTATCGGAGTTCCTGCGGCAGTTAAGTCCGTTTATCTTTGCATAACCGCTATCCGGTGAGAGAAAGCCGCACAGGAGGCGCATCGTTGTGGTCTTGCCGCTGCCATTTGTTCCTACAAGGCCGTATATCTCACCTTTTTTTATCGAGAAGTTAAAGTCAAATATTCCCCGTCCTTCTCCGTAATCCTTAGTCAAATGATCTATCTTAATGATCTCATCCATTTACAGCACCTCCTACAGCGAACCTTCTGTTATTTTTATAGAAATGCATGAAGTACTCTTCAAGACTTACCGAATGCTCCTCTATCTGTCTGATACGGCATTTTGCAAGTACCTTGAGGAAGATATTCGTCATCTCATCCGGTACCGAAAGCTCGATCTTCCTTGCCGAACGGCTGCCCTTAACGATATCCAGACCGGAATCTGCAAATTCCATATAATCCCTGTCGGTTTCAAACTCTATGGTAAATATATTCTTCAGACCGTGCTTAACGTCCGCTGCATTTACAGTAGAGATAAGCTTTCCATCCTTGATGATAGCGATCCTGTCACAAAGTGCCTCGACCTCGCTGAAGATGTGGCTCGACAGAAGTATTGTCTTGCCTCTCTTCTTCTCATCACGTATGAATTCGATAAAGGTTTCCTGCATCACCGGATCAAGTCCGCTGGTCGGTTCATCCAAGAGAAGTATGTCCGGATCACTCATAAATGCTGTTACAACCGCAAGCTTTCTCTTCTCTCCTATGCTCATGCTTTTTACATTCATATCCGGATCAAGCTGAAATTTATCAAGCAGATAGTCAGTACGCTTATCATCCTTAATTCCCTTCATGTCCTGCATCATCCCGATAAACTGTCTGCCGCTTAATCCTTCAGGAAGTGCAACCTCTCCAGGCAGGTATCCGACATTGCAGAGAATCTCGTGATGCTTCTTCGAACAGTCCCTGCCATCTATAGCTGCGCTTCCGCTCTGTGGTCTTGAGAAGCCCATCAGATGCCTCATCGTTGTTGACTTGCCCGCTCCGTTCGGTCCGAGAAAGCCAAGTGTCTCGCCTTCTGCAACCTCAAATGAAACATCGAATATTCCTCTGCCATGACCATAATCCTTTGTAAGCTTATTTACTTCTATCATGCTCATCTTTATGTCCTCCTTATTGCGTGATCATGTATATGGTTTAATCTTTTTTACTGGTGCACGCTGCTCTTTGTGTGAACCGTGTTGTCTCTTGTTCTGTCTGTATTCCCGGTTGTGATGTACTTTTGTTTGTGCACTGCTTTACTTTTTTCGATGGTCATATACTACTTCTCTTTTGTTGCACTTTTGATGCAGTTTTGTTGCAGTAATGTTAAAATGCAGAAAAAAACGCCGTAATGCATTTTCTTTGCATCACAGCGTTTTTCTATTTTTCAGGAAGGCTTACTATGAATTTAGTGCCTTTATTTACTTCACTTTCTACTTCTATAGTACCGCCGGAAAGCTGCAGCACTCGAAGCGCAAGTGCAAGTCCGAGTCCGTTGCCCTCGGTCGAATGAGAAGTATCAGCCTGATAGAATTTATCATAAATATGCTTTTTTGCTTCCTCACTGATACCGCATCCGGTATCCTCAACCGTTACATAGATTCGCCCCTTATCTGTATATTCCCGGAGAGTAACCGTCCCGCCTTTTTCGGTGAATTTAAAAGCATTTGACAGAAGGTTATTCCAGACAAGCGGAAGAAGGTCGCTGTCAGCGGTTATAATCTTTCTCTCATCGCTTATATCCGCTTCAAACTCTATCTCCTTCTCTTCCCAGACTGACTCATACAGGAGTGCCGACTGAACCAGCTGATCGCATAGATCAAATTCTGTCGGATTCGGAACTATAGTCTGTCTCTCGAGTTTGTTCAACTTTAAAATGTTGGTGATCAGAGTATTCAGACGTTTCGATGCGTCGGTAATGGTTGCTATATACTCCTGCCTGCGTTCCTCTGAAAGTCCGCCCTTCTTAAGTATCTCTGCGGCATTCTGAATCACGGCGATTGGCGTTTTGATCTCATGTGAAACATTTGAGAAAAAATCCACCCTGAGCGTTTCGATGCTTCCCAGTTCCTCGGTCATCTTGTTGAAATCATTTATCATCACATCCAGATAATCAGTATTTCTGTGATCCTTCAGCGGATCGATACGCACCGAAAAATCTCCCTTGGCAACCTTCGCTGTTGCTTTCGCAAGCTTAAGCATCGGCTCCTCGTAGGTCTTTCTGACCTGTATCCTCGTATAGTATGTAAGCGCCCCCGCAACCAAACCCCAGTATGCGAGTATTACATGAACCATGATTATGGCCGGAAATTTTGCCTCCACCATACCATAAAGGATTCCGAAATGAATACCCGACATCACGAGGATCGATCCGAAATATACAAAGAACAGTCTCTTAGGGAAACGGCTGTTTTTCACTTCATTTGAAAAATCCGGTCCTTTCATGACAACACCGCCTTATAACCGATACCACGCACAGTCTTGATTTCAAAGCCGTCACACCCGGACAGCTTATCCCTGAGGCGCGTTATATAAACGTCTACCGACCTGAGACTCGCATCGGTTTCCATATCCCAGAACTCATCCATGAGCTGCGCCCTTGAAAATGTTTTCTTCGGATACGAAAGCAGCTTAAACAGAATATTAAATTCTCTTGATGATAACGGCAAAGCTTCTCCATTAACCTCAGCTGTAAAGCCGTCTGCATCAAGCGTAAGATTTCCGACCGTAAGCTTTTTGGATTCTGCTATATTCGCCCGGCGAAGAAGCGCTCTAACACGCATTTCCATCTCAGCAAGTTCCACCGGCTTAACCATATAATCATCAATACCGATACGAAAGCCCTTCTGCTTCGAAGCAAGATCATCCCTTGCAGAAAGGAAAAGTATCGGAATATTACTGTTAAGCTCTCTGACCGTCTTCGCAAACTCATATCCGTCAATCTTCGGCATCATAATATCAGAAATGATAAGATCATAAAGATTGCTGTACATCTCATCATATGCTTCATTTACCGAAAGGCAGCCGGTAGTGCTGAAGCCGCTGTCATTCAGATAGCTGCAAACCAGGCGGTTGAGATCCTTATCATCATCTACCACAAGAATTTTAATCATAAATTACCTACCTCATATATTTATTAAATGCAGAATATTAGATTTTTCCTTCTTTGAACATCTTCATCATCTCATTCGTAAGGCTGAGATCATTCGGCTGGAGCTCGATATCCTCACGTTTTATCCACTCCGCAAACTTCAGCTCGACATCATCCATTTTGATCTCAGTATCTCCATCGACATCACAGTAGAAGCCTGTAAGGACATCCTGCGCCATGCCCCACGGCTGAGATTTGTAATAGCGGATGTTCTTGACCCTGATGCCGGTTTCTTCCATAACCTCACGGGCAACCGTCTGCTCAAGAGTCTCGCCGATCTCCGTAAAGCCTGCGACCAGCGCATTGTGCGCAAAGCCGATCTTGTATCTTGTTATCAGAAGTTTGTCGCCATTTGTTACGCCGACTATCACTGCAGGATTGATACGCGGATATACAACATTTCCGCACTTTGGGCAGATCAGCGCCCTCTCGTTATGCTTAAATGAAAGCGGCCTGCCGCATCTTCCGCAGAAGCGGTTGTCCGCATACCAGCGCCACAAATGATATGCCGTAAATACGATCAGAATATCCTCGTTGCTGCAGACGCCGCGAAGCTCGCGGACTCCCTTGAATGTAAATCCATCATGAGCATATAAGATTTCTGTAGAGTTTTTTGCAGAGCTTCCCGCAGAATTTCCTGCAGAGCCTGCTAATGGATCTTCCGAAGCATTTTCTGCCGTTTCATCTTCATGCTCCGGAACCAGAAGAAAATATTTTGTATCATTCAGAGAGAAGAGATATACAGTTCTCCCCTGCTCCTCGTCACTGCAGCCCTTAGGAAAGATCAGCCTTCCTTCATCCGCAGCTACCAGTATCTTCCCTTCTCTGTTAAATCTTAAGATGTGATCATCCTTCGCAGGACTATAATCCTTAAATGCTATATTAAAAATGCTGCTGCCTATATCCTGAATCATTTTTTGTACCTCTTATTTCTTACCTGCAGTTTCTGTTGCTGCATTTGCTGTATTTCCATCTGATCCGGCAGCTGCATTCACAGTCTCTCCGCTTGCATCAGTCGCTGCATCCGCCGTCTTTTCATTTGCTTCACCGGTTGCTGAATTCATCGCTGTACCGGGCATATTCCTCATCCTCAAAATAATGGTCTGCTGGTGCATCCTCTTGTTTTCTTTTGCATTTTCCTCTGCATTTGCTTTCTTCAGGATTTCCGAGAATCGTTCTGTATTCACGTCATATCCCCAGCCCTCTTCATTTTCGCCTTTATCTGTAATGGTCCTTCTGTCAAATCCAAATGAAGCGACCATGCCTGGATCAGGTGCTTCTACATCATATTTCTCAAGATGCCTCTTCACTACGCGGATCGTATTTATCGACAGATCCTCCGCAGCGTAAAAGCTGTCGCTATGCTTTGCCACTGTGTCACCAAGCTTCCTGATACACAATACAAGGTTCATGATATCATTTGTACGCGCCTTTTTTTCTTTTGAGGTAAAGCTTTTTTCCGGCCTGTCCATATATTCAACCAGCGTGCTTACGCAGTTCCGCAGAACCGTTTCATTCCACTCACTCCATCCGAAACCGTTTTTCTCGGTGATCCTCCACATATAAGCCGCACCCTTCCAGTCTGCCTCCGGATAGAGCGTCATCAGATATTTTTCAACACATAAAAATGTGTAGCAGAGGCGCCCGGTGATATTTATACTGTCGAAGGACTTTCTGATTGAAAGTATCTCCCTCTCCTCAAGGCTCTTCTCATTTAACAGCCATGCGATCATTTTATCATGTGTCAGTCTGTAATTTACAGAAATGATGGAATTGCCGCCGTCCTTATAGTCTATCACTATTTGCTTTCTGAAGCGAAGTTCCGGATAGATATCTTCAATTATTTCCCACTTTGATATAAGCTCGAACGACGCTTTTGCTTCCTTAAGCACCGCCTTTACATAAGCATTTCTTGTTGAAAGCTTCATAGGATAATATGCGAACCGAAGCCCTTTATAGATACAGTTAAGCTCCTCCGTGATATACTGTGCGATGATCTCATGCTCTGTTGGTGCAAGATATCCTTCGCCCTTATGAGTCTTCAGATATTCATCGTGAAAGCTGTCAAAAGGCCCTGTTTTCTTACAGCAGTAATTAACCATTCTGTCCGGCGAAAACCTTATCCGCTTTACCACACAGTAAACCGGATATGCCAGTACCAGAGTCGCAATAACTATAATGTAGAGCGTCATATTAAAATTACTGAGCTTGATAAAAAAGATCGTGATAAGAAAAATGACAGGCACAGCGAAAAGAAATATGACCTGCATGATCAAACGTCCAAGATCACTCCAGCCTGAATGGTCATAAAAATGAAAGACCTTATCAAGATAGCTTAAAATTATAATCAAAAGGATGAACCCGACGATCCACCCGCCTGTTATAAGAAATGCTGTTCCCCATGTCATATAACTTACCCCACACTAACGGTTTTTTATCTCTATATAATGAAAAGCCCTCACCATTTATGTAGGTAAGGGTCTTTCCATGCTAATAAAAACCCCTCATGTATCCAGAGGTTTTACTCATATATCTTAGATTCCATTTTCTTCTCAAAGATCTCAACCGGAAGCGGTTTATCAAAATAAAATCCCTGAGCGATAAAACAGTTATTATCTTTAAGTGTATCCAGCTGTTTCTCTGACTCTACGCCTTCGACTACGCATTTAAGTCCCATTTCCTGAGCAAGTGCGATAACGTGTCTGAACATTATGCTGGTTACGCTTGTTTTATTCTCATTATCGAGAGGGAGGAAATCCTTATCAACCTTAAGGACATCCCAAGGGATCTCTCTGATAAGGTTAAGTGAAGAATATCCGATACCGAAGTCATCAACCGCAGTACTTACTCCCTCGCGGCGAAGTCCTGCAACTACTCTCTTGAGATCCTTGAACTGAACATCCGTAGTAGTCTCGGTAAGCTCTATCTCAATATATTTATGCGGTACATCATGTCTGTCGATGATCGTCATGATATGCTCCAGAAGATCCACATCCACAAGATGCTTTCTTGAGAGATTGACAGAAATCTTAACGACATTTCTGCCCTCATCAAGCCATCTTCTTATGTCAGCACACACCCGGTCAAGGATGTAGAAATCCAGATCACA